>JAQBZS010000473.1 GCA_027622115.1 Planctomycetota bacterium
CATCATTGTTCCCAAGACATTTCTTGAACATTGCTCGGACGCATCCCGGACCTACCTCTCGGTGACGGACCCGTTTCCCGCGTTTCTCACCGCACTCGAAGCCATCCATCCCGAGCAGCCTCGACCCCAGATCGGCGTGTCGGCGCGAGCGACCGTGAGCCCCACGGCCAAGATCGGGGCCAATTCCAATATCCATCCGGGTGCGTTTATCGGCTACGACGTGACCATCGGCGAACGCTGCTCGATCCATCCCGGCGTCTACGTCGCACATGGATGCACGTTGGGTGACGATGTCGAGCTTATGCCGAACGTCGTGTTGTATGCCGACACGCAGTTGGGCAATCGAGTCACGATTCACGCATCGACGGTGATCGGAGCGGACGGATTCGGCTACCGACAGCAGCATGGGCGGCACGTCAAAATTCCGCATTACGGTCGAGTTCGCATTGAAGACGATGTCGAGATTGGCGCGAATACGACGATCGACCGAGCGATGGTCGGCGAAACCGTGATCGGCGAAGGCTCGAAGATCGACAACTTGGTCATGGTGGCCCACAACTGCCGGCTCGGGAAACACAACATCTTGGCCGCGCAAGTCGGCATGGCCGGATCGGTGACGTCCGGCGATTACGTCATTTGTGGGGGGCAAGTCGGTATTCGCGACCACGTGCATCTTGGTGAAGGCGCCAGGTTCGGGGCCAAGACCGGCGTGCACAAGGATTTGCCCGGCGGACAATCCTATTTCGGTTTGCTGGCGGCTCCCGAAAACAGTGCCATACGCAGCTTGACGGCGCTGAAGAAACTTCCGGAATTGAAGGCGACCGTGCAGTCGTTGCAGAAACAAGTCAACGAACTGACCGAACGGCTCGAAGTACTCACAAGAACACAGCCGGACAAACACGCGCATCAAAATGCAAAAGATGCCGCCTGACCGCTGTCGTTGCGGGCTCGACTCTCTCTCCTTCTCCTCGCCACCGTCACGACTCCACATCGAACGATCTCCTCCGAATGAATTCCTCGAATCCTCAATCCATCCGAGGTCCGTTTTCTCGGCGAATTGGACTCATCGCCTGCGCGGGCCGGTTTCCAATCGCGTTTGCACGGGCGGCTCAGAACCAAGGCCACTCGGTGTTTTGCCTGGGGGCATACGGCATGGCCGACCCCGAGTTGCGAGACATCTGCGACGATTTTGTGGTGCAGCCCCTGGCGAAATTGGGACGAGCCATTCGGACGTTCAAACGAGCCAACATCGACCGCGTGATCATGGCCGGCAAGATCGAAAAGACGATGCTGTTCCATCCTCTGCGGATGCTCAAAATGATGCCGGACTTCCGAGCACTCCACATGTGGTACTGCTACGCCAAGGAGAACAAGTCGGACGACACGATCTTGTTGGCGGTCATTCGCGAATTTGAACGCGATGGCATTCACTTTGATTCAGCACTCGACTATTGCCCGGAGCTACTCGTGAACCACGGATTCTTGACGCGGCGTAAACCGAATCGTTCTCAGTGGAAGGACATCAAATTCGGTTGGGAAATGGCCAAGGAAATGGGTCGACTGGATGTCGGCCAAACGGTGATCGTCAACGAGACCGCAGTCATCGCCGTGGAGGCGATTGAAGGCACCGACGCGGCGATTCGTCGAGCGGGCACGCTTTGCCGACGTGGCGGCTTCACGGTGGTGAAAGTAGCCAAGCCACAGCAGGACATGCGTTTCGACGTGCCAACGATCGGCTTGCAAACGATCCAGACCATGTCCGAAGCGGGCGGCCGAGTCCTCGCGATCGAAAGCGACAAGACGATCTTGCTGGATCGGGACGAGGTGATTGCATTGGCCGACAAATTCGGCGTGGCGATTGTGTCGTTGAATGCGGAAGAATCGCAGCTTCGCATCGCTTCGTAATCAAGCAGGCGATTTTCGATTCTTGATTTTCGATTTTCCGAGCCCATTCGCGCCGGCACATCGCTCCCGCCGAAGACGCATCTCGTTGAAGGAATGCGCGAGGCTTCTACAATCTCCGCCTTCCACGCGAATCGCGATCGAAGCCGAGACTTCGAACCGCGTCGCCCCGCCCCCACACAGGAGTGAGTCGTGCCGATCGTCGTCCATAAGTTTGGTGGCACCAGCCTCGGAGACACCGAGCGAATCCGTGCCGCCGCTCGGCGAGTGCTGGCGGCGCAGGCTGCCGGAAACCAAGTCGTCGTCGTCGTGAGTGCGACCGGTAAGAACACGGACGAGTTAATCAGTCTGGCCGGTCGCATCACGGAGAATCCGCCGTCACGCGATCTGGATTTGCTGCTTTCGACGGGCGAACAAGTCAGTGTGGCGTTGATGTCGATGGCGATCCATGACTTGGGTGGCAAGGCGTTCGGCATGGCCGGCTTTCAGTTGGGCATCAAGACCGACACCCACCACACCAAGGCCAAGATCATTTCGATCAACACCGCGCCGATCCTGGAACAGTTGCAGGAAGGCAACATCGTCGTGGCGGCCGGGTTTCAGGGGGTGAAGGCGGACCACAGCATTACGACACTCGGCCGAGGCGGCAGCGATACCACGGCGCTCGCGTTGGCCGCCGTGCTGCAAGCGGACCAGTGCATCATCAATACCGACGTGCTGGGTGTGTACACGACTGACCCGCGAATCGTCCCGAACGCTCACAAACTAGCGGAAGTCAGCTTCGAGGAAATGTTGGAACTCGCCGGCATGGGAGCCGGAGTCATGCACAGTCGATCGATCGAAATCGCCAATCGATTCCAGATTCCGATCTATGTGCGGTCCAGTTCCAACGACGAAGCCGGTTCGTGGATCGCCACCGACGAACACTCGCCCAGCCGAGCCGTGTGTGGAGTGGCGTTGCTTCGCGAAGAAGCTCGCGTGACGATTTCCGGCGTTCCCGACACACCCGGCAATGCCAAGGCCATTTTTGCCGGCATCGCGGCGAAGAACATTGCCGTGGACATGATCGTGCAAAACGCCGCCACGGACGGGAAAGCGGATATTTCCTTTACCGTGCAACGCAACGAATTGCCGGAAACGCTCGAAGTGGCCAAGGAAGCGACTCGACAACTTGCCGGAAGCAGTGTCGATTTCGAAGGCAACGTGTCCAAGGTCTCGATCGTCGGGCGGGGGATGGCCAACACGCCGGGTGTGGCCGTCGGTTTGTTCGAGGCGCTGGCAGCGAAGGGCATCAACATCCTGATGATCACCACCAGCGAGATCAAAGTCTCGGTGTTGGTCCACAAGGACGACGCGGAAACGGCCGTGCAAACGATCCACGACGCGTACGATTTGCACAATCTGCATGAAGTGGAAGACGTAGCGCTTGTCGACCGGTTCCACAGCCCCGAACGCCGAGTCGCCACGACTGACGAAGTCCTGCGACACGTGGGCGATGTGCTGGAACGCGTCGTAATTACTTCGCTTCGCACCGACTCCAGTCAGTCGTTGTTGACGATCGGGCCCATTCCCGATGAACCCGGATTCGCGGCCAAGATCTTTCGCAGGATCGCGGATTCGGGCGTAAGCATCGACTTGATCGTGCAGAACGCGGGCTCGGCCGGGCTGGCAAAAATCAGCTTTTCTGTGGCTCATGACGAATGCGAGCATTGCCTCGACTGCCTCAGACAGCTCACGGTCGATTCGAACATCGCCGGTCCGATCGGCCCGCCGCGAGCCGTCACGAAGCTCTCGGTCGGCGGCGTCGGACTTCGAAGTCACACCAACGTAGCCCGCCGCCTGTTCGAAGCGCTCGCGCGAGCCCGGATCAATGTCGAACTGATCAACACGAGCGAAGTTCTGATCAATGTCATCGTCAGTCAGGAATCCGGTGCCGACGCGGAACGAGCGATTCGCGATGAGTTCGTGGTTGAATTGGCGTCGTAGATGACCGCGACAAGCAACGAATTCACGACTCCGCCGGGTGAGTGAGTCCAGAGTCATCAGCATCCCAACGGGATGCCACAATGATGCGTCCACGCTTTATCGTTTGATCTTGAGCCACGCCTTTCACGTCGCGTCACTTAAGACTCGAAAGATAAGCCAGCAAGTCCGCAACTTGTTGAGCCGTCATGTCGCGGGCGAGCAGGTCCGGCATTAGTGACTTCAGCTGCGGAGCCAGAGTTTCGACATCGGCACGTTTCAGGCGAAGCTCCTTGCCCGCCGAGTCCTTTAGGACGACCTCGCTGTCAGTGGAACTCATCATGAGGCCCGTGAAGACCCGGCCCTTGACGGTTTCAACTACGTAGGCGCGATACTTCTCTTCGATCTTTTTCGACGGGTCCAGGATGCTCTCCAACAGTTGCGGTCGCGAAAGCCGTTTGCCGATTTGATCGAGACCCGGTCCGAGATCCTTGCCGATTTTTTCCGCCTTGTGGCAGTTGCGACATTGCATTCCCGTCGCCGTCGCGAATAACGCTCGGCCCCGGTCGATGTTGCCCGGTTTGGCCAACAGATCCACGGCGTCGATCGTGGTGCCCAGTCGCTTTTGACGCTGATCGTGTGGCAGGAATCGCTCGAACAGTCCTCGCACGGCATCGTTCGAATGCTTCGCCGCGAGGCTCGCCAGCCGACTTTGCGCCGCGCGAGTCACTCGTCGATCGATAGCGTTCAACAACATCAAGCCGCCGCCAGTGTCGTTCAGCAATTCCGACAAACCCGCCGAATCGGTTTCAGCGCCGGCTACGATTTGCTCGATTGCCAGCCGCTGGGTCTTTCGAAGCGTGCTGATGACAGTGTCGGTTTTTTGCGGGTCCGCTTGGGGTTTTGCCGTTAACGGTGCGAGTTGAGCGATCCAATCATGCATGAGTCGCACGCCGTCCACGTCCACAACCGACGATCCAATATGCGGCATGCGGCCCTTGCCCAATTGGGACATGCGATACAACAACACCGAACGATACGGATCCTGCGGGACAATCACTTCGGCTCGATAAATGCCGAACGAGCCTTGCGTGGGTCGGCTGGCGACGACTCCGGTTTGTTCCAACGATAAATGGTGCAACAGTTGGAAATTGGCGGTCCCGCCACCACCGCGGAGATGGCAGTGAGCACAATTGACATGCAGATAGGCCCGCGCCCGAGCCTCAAGGTCGACCGACTTCGCATACGGATCCGCGATCACATCCGGACGCACGCCGAGTTTCTTCAGTTGTGGTGTCGGGTCGTCAAAGAGGCCCACATGTTCCAGCGTTCGCAGTTGATTGTCCGTGACTTTCCCGTAGTCGTGCGGACGATCCAATTGCGACGGCTTGAAGCCGTGGATACTCCCGGCTCGCGTGGTATGGCACACGATGCAGTTGATTCGGCTGGCGAAATGCCAAGTGCCGATCCGGTTGGTGTCGCTGTGGTGCGAGTCGATGTCGGATTCGAGTTTCGAAGCATTTGCGCGAAGTTTTCCGAGTCGGTTCAGCTCAAGATCTCGGCCTTCCGCCGGCACCAATTCCGCATCGGTTTGCGACGGGTTCCACTGATAGCTGTAGGCTCGCCAAGTGTCACCGTCCAAATGCAGCAGTTGTGTTTCGATGCGTCTGGCGGGTGACGTGCCAATCGCGGGCAACGACAGCGTCTTCAGGATCACTGTGTCCGCCGGAAACTTGAACGCACCGCGGACCTTGCCGTGCTGCACGTTGTTTTGCGTCTCGACTTCGAGCTTGCCGGTTCCGGGCACGGCGATGGCGCGTTGCGCGACAGCCCCATCCGCCCACGGCTCGGCGATCAGCGAATACGGGATCACGCCGCTCGCCAAGCGATGGTCGGCCACCGATTGGAACAGCCCGGTCTGTGACAATCGCTTCGGAAAGTCTTGGTTCTTGACGGCATTCTTGTTTTCGACCAGCCGCTGCAAAGTGCCGTCGTATGTCACAACGAGCAATTCATCGTGCGTGTCCGCGCCGAACGCAATCACCTGATACGGAGCATCCAACAGTTCAATCGGCTTCGCACCGGACCCGCCATCGACGGGATACGCCCAGATTTTGCCCGTGACGTAATCGCCGTAGACATAGTGGCCGACGAGTTTCTTCAGCCGCGATCCTCGATAAACCACGCCGCCGCTAATGGACCGCGACTCGATGTGTGAATGAGCGACGGTGGCCGGCAGAATGGGGGTCGGTCCCTGTTTCAATTCCGCTCGCACATCTTGCGGTCCTTCCT
>JAQBZS010000474.1 GCA_027622115.1 Planctomycetota bacterium
GGCCCCGAAGGGCCGTTGGGATTCTGTGAAACGTGCAGGCGCGAGGAGTTAAAGAATGTCTCGCACGCGGGCCAAGAATTCAGCGTTCGATGGGAACTTGTCGAGTGTCCGGGTGAGCTGTTCCATCGCTTCGACCGGGCTCAACTGAATCAGGCTGCGACGCATCATCGTAATGCTATCCAACGCGTCTGGGTCGAGGATTTTCTCTTCCCGTCGGGTACCGGATCGAGTGATGTCGATCGCCGGCCAGATGCGACGGTCGGCGAGATCCCGGCTCAGGTACAACTCCATGTTGCCGGTTCCCTTGAACTCCTGAAAGATGATTTCGTCCATGCGGCTGCCGGTATCGATCAAGGCGGTGGCGGCAACCGTCAACGAGCCACCCTCGTCAAAGCGGCGAGCCGTACCGAACATCTTCTTGGGGATGTCCATCGCCTTCACATCCAAGCCACCCGTCATCGTGCGACCCGTGTTGCCGACCCATTTGTTGAATGCGCGGGCGGTGCGGGTGATGCTGTCCAGCAGAATAAACGCGTCGCCACCCGATTCCGCGATCCGCTTGCCGCGTTCGATAATCAATTGGCTAATCCGCACGTGGCTCTCGACGTCGCGGTCCATGGATGACGCAATCACCTCGCCCTTGACGCGACGTTGCATTTCGGTGACTTCTTCCGGTCGCTCGTCGATCAGCAGCACGAGCAATTTGATCTCCGGGTGATTCATGGTCACGGAATCCGCGATGTCCGCCAGCAGCATCGTCTTGCCGGTCCGCGGAGGCGCCACCAATAACGCACGTTGCCCCTTGCCGATGGGGGTCAGCAAGTCCATGACTCGCATCGTATTCGGAGACGCGCCGCGTTCGAGCTTGATCTGTTCGAACGGATTGATCGGCGTGAGATCTTCAAACGGAGTGATCGCCCGATAATCATCGACTTCTCGACCGTCGATCAAGGAGATCTCTTTGAGGCGCGGGCCTTGACCGCGAGCCCCGGCTCCCACATCGCCGCGAATGAGCACGCCTTCGCGCAGGCTGTACTTTTCGATGACCGAACTCGACACGAACGAATCCGACTCTTGAGCAATGTAGTTCTTCTTCGGATCCCGCAGAAATCCATACCCCTTGGGATGCAATTCCAAGATGCCGTCGATCACGCCTTCAATCATTTCGCCCGTATATGGCGTGCGCTGTCGGCGTTGTCGTTGACCAGCCGCCGGCCCAGGCCCAGGTCCGCCGCGTCCTCGGCGATTGTCCTGCTGCTGCCCTTGCCGCTCGTTGCGACGACCTCGATCAACTCCACCGCCACCTCCACCGACGATACGTTCACGCGGAGCCCGACCACGTCCTCGAACATTCGAATTCGCAGTTGCGTTTGAAGTGTTGTTCGAGTTGGTGTTGACGGCACCCTGCTCTTCGCCGTCGCGCCTTCGCGACCGACGACGTCGTCTCCGTCGTCGCGGTAGTTCGTCGTCGCCACCTTCGCCTCCAGCCTCTCCACTCGGTGGACGATTGCCGCTCTGCGAGCGATCGCCGGATTGCGAGTGATCATTGCTGTGGGAACGATCACCGCTCGGTTCGCGTTCCGCAGCAGGCTCGCCACCCGAATCCTGTTGAGTTTCGGCGGCGCGTTTCGGCGCTCCGCTGCTGCCGCCTTGCGATTCCTCTTTCTTGAAGAACCGCGAGTTGTCTTCTTCGAAAATGATGTCGTCGTAGGAAGACTGCTGGCCCGAGTCGCTTTCGACTTCCATTTCGACCGATGGCTGGTCGGTTTCTGGTTTTCGGCGAGTTGTCCGACGGGCGCGTGTTGGGGTTGGCTTATCAGAAGCCGAACTTCGGGTAGGCATTAACTCAATTCCAATCATTCAAGCCAGGGAATTGTCCGTGCGAGAGAAGCGACGCAAAAAGCGGCAGCGATTCCTGCGAGGTTGAAGCCTCGCCATTGTGGATCGCGAAAGCGAGATCCTGCGGGGTCAAAGGAATCGCCACTCAATCGATGAGCGGAAACCACCAACGGCATTCGACCGGCAAGCAGACGGCCGAGATTGCGAAAGAAGATGGGGGTTTTGACTCGACCCATACGTCTGACGTCTCGAAAGCGATGCGGTCCCCAGGACCGCCGCACAGAGTTGATTATCGCCGCCGACTCGACTTTTCGATCGGCGGCACATCGAACACAAAGCCATCGCGAATGTTTTCGATCGATGGCGAACTTAAACGAATCACCAGAATTCGCTGGCGACAGAGTGACCGACTCGGAAGCCGGCTGTTTGCAAACGTGGTCGCCAACAGGCAACCGAAGTACGACAGCGCAAACAAGATTCACAGGTGCAACGGAATCCGGAAAGCGGGGTCGCGACGCTGAATGTTAAGGCTCAATCTTGTGCCGGTTGGAAGGACTACTCCTCCATCAAATGACCTGACCGGTTGGCTAATCTTAATCGGAGATTAGTCGAGGCGTGTAGCAACACACCTTCGAGAGTCGGTTAGGGTAGACAAGTGTGCCTGGCCAAAGCTAGGCAACACTTCCGGAACCACACCTCCCGCACAGAGAGCACTCATGGACGACTATGAGATCGGCTGGCGAGTCACTCTTGAGAAACCACGTCCACTGGGTGGTATCGAGCAGTCCCAATCACGGGAGGCGAGCTTTGTCGTGGAACTGCCCCCGATCGAGAATTAAGGGAGCGAAAGCTTGCATGGAAAACGTGTACGTTCCAACGACTCTCACTATCTTACCTCTCACGGCATTTCTGTCAATCGTTCTCCAGTTTCTTTGGACTGAAGTGTGAAGTTTGTGCGGATTGATGGAGAAGCCCCTACCTCACTGGTAATCTTGGGGGGATTGACGAGTTAAGCAAAACGCGCCGATCGCAACGATTCACGGCAAGCGACAACCAGTGGAGTTCCAACTCATGCATACCTGTCTTTCGCGTTTGAAGCGAGTCTTTGATCGAAATTCGCTGCTTTCGTGTGTGCTTGTTGCGACATTCCTTGGGGCGCCAACCGAATCGGCGACGGCTCAGACCGGCGGTTTTAGGCCGAGCACATACGCACTCACCGGCGGAAATGTGGTCTCGTCCGCAAGCGGCAAGACATCGCCCTCGACCATCATCGTACGAGAT
This sequence comes from Planctomycetota bacterium, assembly GCA_027622115.1. GTDB lineage: Bacteria > Planctomycetota > Planctomycetia > Planctomycetales > Planctomycetaceae > JAQBZS01. The sequence goes on from JAQBZS010000474.1 coordinate 3,121, forward strand.
GGCGTGATCGTCGCCGTCGCCAAAGATGCCCCGATTCCCGGTGATGCTCGGAAAATCGACGTCACCGGGTTGATCGTCTATCCCGGCCTGATTGACGCAGCCACGTCGTTGCTCTTGGATGCCGACAAAGCTCCCAAAGCCGCGGAAAGTCAAAAGGTTGAGTTTGACAAATACATTCTGGCCGCCACACGGCGCGACAACCGCAAGGGACTGACGCCCAACTTTCGCGCGGTGCAGGCATTGAAGCTGGAAGCCGCCGCAGTCGAGCCGTTTCGAAAACTCGGCTTCACTTCCATGCATGTGCTGCCGTCGGGACGGATCGCCAGTGGGATCGGCACTTCGATTCAATCTGCCGGTGCCGGTTTGGCGGACGCGACGTTGGTCGCGGAAACGTGGAGCCATCTGAAACTTTATGCACCCGGCGGAACATATCCGGCGACCCTCATGGGCTGCACGGCTCATCTTCGACAAGCATTCCTCGACGCCCAACATTACGTCGCGCACTGGAATGCCTTTAAGAAGTCGTCAGCGGACGCGACGCCTCGGCCGCGAGTCGACCAAGACTTGCAAGAGCTTGCGGATATCCTCTCCGGAAAGCGAAAAGTCATCTTCGAAACGAATTCCAACGATGACATCCACCGGGCACTCGATTTCGCGGCCGAATTCGGAATTGAGCCGGCGTTGTTGATTCAAGGTGACTACGAACGTGCGATCGACCGCATGATCAAGCTCAAGGCCAGCGTGTTGCTCGCCAAGGATTTCGGCGGCCAGCCGAAGATCGAAACACCCACGCACGCCGACACCCTGACCGTCGATGTGAAGCCTCCGCGACGCTTCCAGCAAGATCGCATCACGACGTGGACCGAACAGTTTACGTTGCTGAAACGACTCTTCGATGCCGGCCTTCCGGTGGCGTTCGCGAGCTTTGGCAGCAAAGACGCGCAGTTCATCGTCCGCAATATTCAGACGGCAGCGAAAAACGGCGTGCCGATCAAGCCGTTGCTTGCGGCTGCGTCGAAAACTCCCGCCGAACTGCTTGGACTGGGAGACCGACTGGGATCAATCCAGGTCGGCAAACTCGCACATTTGACCGTGCTGACGGGACCACTCGAAGACGATCAGTCAAAAGTCCGCCATGTTTTCATCGAACAAGCTCATTTTGAATACAACGAGAAGGCCAAGCCTGTCGGCCCGAAGTCGGCCCAGCCCGTTCACGCGAATGTGGCGGGCAAGTGGAATCTGCAAATCGAGGGCAGCAGCGAAAAACTGATCGCCAGGGTCGAGTTCAGCCAGGACAAAGACCGCCTCACCGGCTTCTTCGAAAGCGATCGAGGAAACGGCAAACTCACATCCGGAAAGGTCGTCGATCAGAAAATCGAGTTTGCGGTGTCGATTGGTGCCGGCGCTCGTAGCGTGGACTTGCAGTTCAACGGCACCATCTCCAAGGACCAACTGACCGGAAAACTGCGTTCACCATTCGGAGCGGAAACCGCGTGGTCCGCGAAACGGCAGCCCACTCCGACCGCGAAGAACCCCGTGGCAATCGGTGCCATCGAATCCGGCGAGCCGAACGAGGCTCCTCAAAAATCTGCCGAAGACAAAGACCAACCCTCCGAACTGGAATCTGATCGCCTCGCCGTCCAAACCATGACCGGCGGCAATCTGCTCATCAAGGACGCGACGGTTCTGACGGGAACTCGCAAGACGTTGAGCAACACATCGATTCGGATCGAGAATGGGAAAATCGTCGAGATCGGTCCCAACATCGCCGCGCGCAAGGGTCTGAAAACGATCGACGCCAAAGGCCGTTTTGTAACTCCCGGCCTGATGGACACCCACAGCCACATCATGATCCAATCCGGCGTCAATGAATCGACTCAATCCGTGGTCTGCGAAGTTGGCATCAAGGACGTCCTCAACTCACAGGACGTGGCGGAATATCGAGCCCTTGCCGGCGGCCTGACCACCGCGCGTCTGTTGCACGGTTCGGCCAATGTCATCGGCGGCCAAGACGCGGTCGTCAAATTGAAGTACGGCAAGTCGGCTCGCGAGCACCTCGTGCCCAATCATCCGCTCGGCGTGAAGTTCGCGCTCGGAGAAAACGTCAAGTTTCGCACCAACCGTTTCCCAAACACGCGGCTCGGCGTGGAAGCCACGCTGCAACGGGCGTTTCTCGAAGCGATCGACTACCGCCGCGGGTGGTTCCAATACGAACGCGGCGGCAAGAAAGGGCTCGCCCCGCGACGCGACCTGCGGTTGGAAGCTCTCGTGAAAATCGTCGAGCACGAGATGTTCATTCATTGCCACTGCTATCGAGCCGACGAAATCCTGATGCTGCTGCGAGTCGCGACGCAACATGGCTTCCGGATTCAATCACTGCAACACGTCTTGGAAGGCTACAAAGTGGCCCCGGAAATCGTGGCGCATGGCGCGAGTTGCAGTACGTTTGCCGATTGGTGGGCGTACAAAGTCGAAGCGTTCGATGCCACGCCGTACAACGCGGCGCTCCTGCACGAAGCGGGAGCAAATGTCGTCATCAAGAGCGACGACGCGGAACTCATCCGACACATGTATTACGAAGCCGCGAAGCCCATCCGCTACGGTGGCATGTTGCCGGACGCCGCGCTGCAAACCGTCACGCTGAACTCGGCTCGTGAACTTCAACTCCACGATCGCCTCGGTTCGATCGAAGTCGGCAAGGACGGTGATCTCGCCATCTTCAACGGGCATCCGCTGGATTCGTTTTCGCGCTGCGACTCTACGATCATCGAAGGCAACATCTACTTCCAACGCGACAAAGCCCCGACCGCCGTCACCGCCGCAGGTCGCGCAAGAATCGCCCAGCGACCCCAATTCGCAATCCCATCTTCGCAAGCTCGCACCAAGCAACTTGACCTCAGCCAAATTGCGAACGGGAAATTTGCCATCGTCGGAGCCACGCTGCATCCCGTCGACGGCAAGCCCATCGTGGGTGGCACGCTGTGGGTGGAAAACGGTCGCATTCAACAACTCGGCAAATAGATC
>JAQBZS010000475.1 GCA_027622115.1 Planctomycetota bacterium
ATGCGAGTTACCGTAGCTGGATTCGCCAGAATTCAGCCGGATCGAGACTGAATTCTGGCGAATCCAGCTACTACATCAAATGCCGGTTTAATTTCAGCGTCGCCCCTTAACCAATGCTCGCCGGAGATCAATCTTGAAGTCGATCATTCTACTGACTGGCGTTTTGATCTTGATGATGAATGCCTGCTCGGCGAAGGGCGATGAAGCGGAATTGAACCGCCGCTTTGCCACGACGGTGCAACCGTTCTTGCGAGCAAACTGCTTTCACTGCCACGGAACAGACCGGCAAGAAGCCAAGCTGAATCTGAGCGGCTATTTGTCGATGGAACAGGTGGCAAAAGCCCATCAGATCTGGGAAATCGTCTTGGAGCGGCTTCACGCGAACGAAATGCCGCCGAAGTCCGCGAAACCCCAACCAACCCTCGCACAACGTAAGGCCGTCATTGACTGGATCCACGCCGTGCGCGAATTCGAGGCTACGCGGAACGCGGGCGATCCCGGATTGGTGCCGGCTCGGCGACTGAGGAATGCCGAGTACAACTACACAATCCGCGATCTCACGGGCGTCGACATTCGGCCGACGCGTACATTTCCGATCGATCCCGCAAACGCAGCCGGCTTCGACAACTCGGGCGAATCGCTCACCATGTCGCCGGCCCTGTTGAAGAAGTATCTCGATGCAGCACGGTCGGTCGTGGATCACCTGGTGCTCAAGCCGGATGGATTCGCGTTCGCTCCGCATCCCGTCGTTACTGCTACCGATCGAGACAAGTACTGCGTCAAACGGATCGTACGGTTTTATGAGCGTCAACCGATTGACTCTGCGGACTATTTCTTCGCCGCTTGGCAACATCGGCATCGCCCCGACGGAGTTCGCTTGACGCTTGAAGAGGTCGCCGCCGCGAACGGCATCAGCTCGAAGTATCTGAAGACGGTGTGGTTGCTGCTCACCGATGCAGTGGACAACGTCGGCCCAATCGCCCAATTGCGGGCGATGTGGCGCAAGCTTCCGAGTGACCCGTCCGACGTGGCGGTCGCGCGAATGGGCTGCATCCGGATGCGCGATTTCGTACAGACGCTGCGTTGCAAACTGATCCCGAAGGTCAACGACCTCACGATGGAGAGCAGCCACAAGGGATCGCAACCCTTCGTGTTGTGGAAGAACGAGCAGTATGCCGCACATCGTCAGCGATACGATGCGAGTGTGCTCAAGGTGGACGACGGAACTGCCAAGAACGCTGCGGATCCGCTGCTGATGCTTCCGGTGGATCCGGCAGCCAAAGCTCTGCACTTGGCGGCGTTTGACCGATTCTGCACGGTTTTCCCGGACGAGTTCTTTGTGTCGGAGCGAGGTCGTGATTACGTCGGTAAGCCGCGAGACCAGCAAGAAAAAGGCCGGCTGCTCAGCGCCGGCTTTCACAGCATGATGGGTTACTTTCGAGACGATGGCCCGCTCTACAACTTGGTGCTCGACGAAGCCGGCCGGCGAGAACTCGACTCGCTGTGGCAGGAACTGGACTTTGTGGCGTTGGCTCCCATGCGGCAGTACTCGGGCTTCTTGTGGTTTGAGCGGACGGACTCGCGGTACATGCGCGATCCCGAATTCGATTTCGCACGAGCCGAAGACAAGAGCGCCGCATCGAAAGCCATGATCGATCGGCTGTCCAAAGTCTATTTGGAGAAGGCTCGTAAGCACGGCGGCAGCAAGACTGCCATCAAGGCGATCGAGGACTTCTTTCGGAACATGGACAAGCAGATTCGCTGGGTGGAAGCCGCGCGTGTCAAAGCTGAATCGTCGCATCTGCAAGCGCTTGTCGCGTTCGCGGGAAAAGCATTTCGACGACCACTGGCCAACGACGAACGCGACGATCTCTTGGCGTATTATCGCGCTCTTCGCAGCGAGGATGGACTCACGCATGAAGAGGCGATCCAGGACGCGATCGTTGCGGTGCTCATGTCGCCACGATTTTCGTATCGACTGGAACTTGGCGGCGATGGCAACAGCCGCATTGCGCTGTCGGATGTGCAACTCGCCAGTCGACTCAGTTACTTCTTGTGGTCGAGCATGCCGGACGAGGAATTGCTCAAGCACGCGAACGCTGGAACTCTGCATCAGCCCGAAGTGCTGGTAAGACAAACGCGTCGCCTGTTGCAGGACGCTCGAATCCGAGCCCTCGCGATCGAATTTGGCGGCAACTGGCTCGACTTCCGCCGCTTCGAGCAACACAACGCGGTCGACCGTAAACGCTTTCCAGCGTTCACCGACGAACTGCGTCAGGCGATGTTTGAAGAGCCGGTCCGCTTCTTTGTGGACGTCGCGCAGCACGATCGGTCGGTGTTGAGTTTCATGGATGCGGACCACACCTTCGTGAACCGGACGCTCGCCAAGCACTATGGCGTGACCAACGTCCAGCCGGCTGCGGACGAGTGGATTCGCGTCGACAACGCGGGCCAATACGGTCGCGGCGGCGTCTTGCCGATGTCGGTGTTCTTGACGAAGAACGCACCGGGCTTGCGGACCAGTCCGGTGAAGCGCGGCTACTGGGTGGTTCGTCGTCTGCTGGGTGAGCGAATTCCGCCGCCACCGCCAAACGTTTCAGACTTCCCCGAAGACGAAACGAAACTCGGCGATCTCACGCTTCGCGAAGTCCTCGCGCGGAACCGAGACTACGCGAGCTGTTCCGGCTGCCATCAACGCTTCGATTCCATTGGGCTCATCTTCGAAAGTTTCGGCCCGATTGGAGAGCGACGTAATCGAGACTTAGGCGGACGTCCCGTCGAAACAACCGCAACGTTGCGGGGGGGGCAGTCGAGCAACCGGGTTAGCGGATTTGCGTGGGTATTTGCGGAAGCATCGGCAGGCTGATTATCTCGATAACCTCTGTCGCAAGCTGCTGTCGTATTCGTTGGGCCGGTCGTTGCTACTTTCCGACGAACTATTGATCCGCAAGATGCGGGCGAATCTCGACAGGGACAACTTCCGGTTTGCAGCGCTCATTGAAACCATCGTGACAAGTTCGCAGTTCACGAATAAGCGTAGTCACGTGCAGTGATATTCCCCGACGCTAACGTTTTCAACGTGGTCTCCACCGGCCCATGCAGTTGAAAGTAGCCACGCTCGTCAGAGCGTGGAATGCCGCGCGACACTCCACCGTCTGGCGGCGGAGTGAATTTCCGCAAGTGTTCATTGGGACGGCGGCTCGTACTACAAGTCCAAGATTTGTTGTTTTCCTGCGCACATTTTTCCGTCATCAATTCTTCTGACAGATGAAGAGGAATTCGTCCCTGGCGGAGCAGAGAAAGAATAATTGATGACAGAAATATCCGTGAGGAATTACGTAGCACGATTTGCTGTCTGCTCAAATCCGCTGTTGACAAACCTTCAAGATTTGGTTGTCGGCCAAGGGCAGCGTTGGTTAACCGCACGCCGTAGCATGGTAAATCTGTATTAGGATCTGGGTGCTTCGAGCATGTTTCGCAGTTCGTCCGCGATTCTGCGGATTTGTGTGTAAAGCCTTTGTTTGTGCCCAATCAAATCAGCCAACTCGGGACCGGGGTTGGGCTCATGCAGTTGTACGTGGAATCGCAGCGAATTGCCGGTTCCGGACGGACGCACCGTCACATGGTTGTATTCGGTTCCCAGATAGAACCGGAGCCCCTCGTCCGGAAACTGAAACTCGGCCGTCGGCGGATAGATCGCGTCGTACTTGCCCGTGCGATACATCACGGCGGATGTGACCTTGCGACCGGCAAATTCAACGGTCTCGCCCGCACCAACCCGCGCGAATTGCTGGAGGGCTCGGCCCAGGATGTCCTTCTTCTTGCGGTCGCCTTGGATGCCGGGGTATTCGCCGTCCAGCGGGTCTGGTTCGTAATGGCTGACGAAGAGCCCGATGTCGGGATCCAGATGGATGTGTCGATCCATGAGTTCGTAAATCGTCGTGCCCTGTTGTTTGGCCCACGCCGCGATCTCCGCGACCAGCAGTGCCGCCAGAGTTCCGTCCTTGTCGCGCACATGACCGCCGACGCCGAGCGACCGTGCGTCCGGCGGCGGGCTGCCCAGAATCGAGAATCCGTTGCTTTGCTCCATGGCGGCGACGTTGTTGGATCTCGCACCGAATTCGATATCGGTGTATTCGCAAACAAACGGATGGCACAAATCGCCCAGCGTGGGATGCCGACCTTCCTTCAAGTCCAAGAGTTCTCGTTGCTCCCAGACGTCACGCACGGCGGCGGCCAGTGCGGCGAAGCCGACCCAAGTCTTGATCGAACCGAGCCCGTGTTTCTTCGCGAGTAACGCAATGCTGTCCGACGTGGTGTGTGACAGGACGACAAATTTCTTGTCCGCGTCCTGCACTTGGCCGTGCTGCTCGGTCTCGCGATGAAAGCGATACCACAACAACAGCGCCCACATGCTGTCGGCCGGAATCAACTGCCAGTCCTGTCCGCCGAAAAGACCCCGCTGATCTGCCGGGACTTTGACCACGACACCGCAACGATCGGCGTCGGGGTCCGTGCCGATCAAGATGTCAACATCGTCAAAGCTGCCGAGCGTGCCTTGTTTCTTGAAGGCTTCGATGGCGGTGCGAGCGGCGCGTTCGTCGCCCGGATCGGGTTGCTGTTCCTTGCCCGCGGCACTCTCGAACGACGGAAACAGACCGTTGAGATCGTTGAGTCCGCCTTCCGTAATGATTCGAACATCGTTGAAGCCGACTTCGCTGAGCAGTCGCGGAATCGCACGTCGACCGGCACCGTGGAACGCACAGAAGGCGATTCTGAGTGGGCTGTCGGATTCTCGTTGTTGCTTCGCGAGATCCGGTGTCAGCAGAAACGATTGCACGTGTTTCAAGTGTGGCTGATGAATATTCAGCACGCGGTCTTCGCGACCCAGATAGTTGAATCCCTCGACGCGTTCTTCGCCGCCCAGAAAAACCAGCTTGTCGTCGGCGGCGTCCTCAAACGGGATCAAGCCGATCTGCTTGGTTGTCGCATGAGCGATGTACTTCTCATACATCTCGTCGCGCTGCTCAGGGTCGAACTGCGAACCATTCGAACACGAGAGCTTGTAGCCGTTGTAGCGGTAGTCGTTGTGGCTGGCGGAAATCAGAATTCCGATGTCGCCTTTGATGTCCTTGTACGGAATCGCAAACGTCATTTCGGGATACGGGCACGGCTCATCGAAAAAGTACACGGTGTAGCCCGCGTGTAGAAACAGCTCCGCCACGATTTTGGCGAAGTCATGACCTCGGACGCGACTGTCGTAGCCAATCACGACTTTTTCCAAGGGCGGATTCTGTTCGCGACCGTACTGAGCCACGCCGACGGACTTCAGCAAGAGGACGATGTCGTTGATCGTATTCGGCCCTTTGAGGATGGGGGCCGAGATGCCGCTTTCGGCGAGCTTTTCGATCGACCCGCGATCGAAGGCCATCATGCCGCGAATTCCGCCGGTGCCGAAGCGGATCGGTTGGCGGAAGGCGTTGACCAAATCTTCCCAGCGTTCTTCGGCGATCACACTTTTCAGAGCGGGTTGAACTTGCGGCGACAGGCGGTGCGTCGCTTCGTCCGTGAGCCATTCTTGGAGAGCCGGAAAAACGTTGGCTGCGGCTTGCTGATAGGACTGCGCGTCGATCTGGCCGTTGTCTCGCGCAGTCGTCAGATAATCATCAATTCCCCGGCGAGCGGATTCGAGTAACGCGTCCAATGTTTGCTCCGTCATGTAATCGTGCCTCGTTTCACCGGGAATCCGACTCCCGTTCGGTTGTGTGAGAGTCCGCCGGGAACTGGCGAACTGCGCAGAGATCAGCGGGATTGTCTTCAACTGATTCGGCCCGTCAAGCGTCCGCGCCGACCGCGAGTTTCCACTCGATTGGTGGGTTTATCGATCGCCGATGTGATCGCGCGAGTGCAGAACGAGATCTTGCAGGAGCTCATGTTCACGGATTTACGTTAGCCCGGCTTGTCGAACCTTAACCCTAAGTCGAACTTTGAAGCGTCCACTTTCTCGCCGTCCGCAGCCGTATCGGGTTCGGTACGCTCATCGGCGGGTGGGATACTCGGCGGAACACTTTCGAGTGGAACTTCGCCGGACAAGGGTTCTCGAAGCGTCGGCACATTACGAACGTCCACAACGGAAT
>JAQBZS010000476.1 GCA_027622115.1 Planctomycetota bacterium
CGAATCTGCTCTTCCGTCGTGCCGGCCGTGCCTTGGACAACGCGTGTCGAATTGCCGTTGATCGCTGCGGTGAGGTGCTCGGACAACCACGATTTGGCCGTGCCGGGTTCGCCGATCAACAGCAACGCTCGGTCCGTGATCAACGTCGAGATCGCGATTTCCACCAGGCGTTCATGCCCGATGTACTTGGGCGTGATGTCTCGTTTGCCGGCCTTGCCGCCGCAGATGTAGGTCAGCACGGAGCGAGGCGACATGGCCCAACCGGCGGGCTTGTCGTATTGGTCCGCCTTGATCAGTTCTTCGATCTCTTCGGCAAACATTTCCTCGGCGGTCAGCCGGAGCGTGTTGCCGCTGGACTGGGGGATGATTGTCGAAGCAGCCTTCTTCTTGGCCATTATGATTTCCTGGTTTTGGAACCTTCGTGCTTGGACTTGAGTTCGGCGATCTGTGCTACGATTTCATCGACGACTTGTTCATTGATGGACGGCACCAATGCTTCCAACGGTGCCAAGGCTTCCTTCGGCAAACTGGGAATCAGCCGAGAAATCCAGTAGCCGTAGTAGTAACGCTGCTTTCGGCCACACACGCATTTCTCTAATGATTCGACGTAGAAGTCCACCACCTTGGGATGGGCGGCCTTGATCATGGCGTCCAAGACCTCGCTCATCTCCCAGTCGGGATCACGCTTCTTCAAGTGAGCCTGGAGCTTGGATTCCAGGAATGCATGCAGCGGCTTGTATTTTGGGCGCAGCAGGCGGATCGCCAGACCCATCTCGTCCGCTTCGATCGCCGCGTCCAACCAATTCGGGTCCAGCTTTGCCTTGGCCGCGTGGCGAGCGACGCCACGCGCGTATCGACCCAATTGATAGTGGTAACTGTAGTGACCGTGTCGCTCGTCATCCGCGTTGTTCCAGTACGTCAGGTCTCGCACCACTTCGACGATGCTCTCGCGACGCTGCATCTCCGGGTCATTGCGTTTCTTCTTGGCGGGTGGCTTCACGAGCAGATACGGCGAGAATTCGTCAAACACTTGCTTGGGAGTCATGGTCTGCGCCGCCGCCACAAAACAGCATTCCAAGACTTCGGCCGGCAGTCCCGCGTGTGATTCGCCCAGCGTCTTGAGGATCGGTTTGGACTTCGTGCCGACCAACAGATGCGTTGCGACCCAAACGATGCCGTTGCCGTCGGGAGTGTTCGCTCCGCCTTTGATGGCGAACAATTCTTCGCGGCGATCGAAGACGTCTTTGAGGAAGTCGACGGTCCCCTTGTCGGTCCGATCTTCGAATCCGCCCAACAGCGTGCTCAAACGATTCAGGGCGGCATTTCGTTTTGTTTTCACGGTGACGGTGAGCATCGTCTTGAGCTGTTCCCGCGCATCGTCCAGCAGAAACTTCAGCAACTTCGGGCTTTTGTTCTGGGCCACGGGACCGATGGCGAGTGCCAGGTCTTTCCCGGAAAGCGCTTCGACCAACGCATCGACCGCCTTGTCGTCGGTGAACTTGACCAGCCCTTCCAGTGCCGCTTGCCGAACGTCTTTGGCTTTCGCCTTGGCCTGATCGAGCAAGTGCTGCAAACCGCTTGGTGATCCATCAATGCAGCCCAACGCTGCGATCTTCATTTCCTTGGAGCCGCTTTCCAGTGTTTCCTCGACCAATTCTTTAGTGGCGTCAGGATTCAGCCGATGCATGAGCCGCAGCCGACGCACATGTCCGGCTCGGCCACTGATGTCGATGCCCTCTCTGAGCCTCGGATAGATCGTCTTGCCATACTGCGGCAGCACTTGGTCGGCGATGAGATCTCCGATTTCCCCGTAGGGATCGTCGATGGCTTTGAGCGTAGGATTGACCAAACGCATATCTTTGAAGGCGCCGCGTTCGTGGGCGTCGCGGATGATCTCCAGCCGACCGGATCCCGTGTTGGTCAACGCCTCAATGAGCGGCTTCAATACGCGAGCACTCGTGCCGGTCACTGGCGGGCCAAGGTCCACACATTCGATGGCTGTCGCTCGACCTGTGGCACCGGTTTCGCCTTGAGTGTAAAGGATCGAACTGACGAGTGTGCTAAGTTCCAGCAACGCGTCGGCCGAATCCTTCTCGGTGCTGTCGATCAGGCGTTGGGCGGACTCGGCGACCTTGCCGAAGATCGGCGCCTTCTTGCCGGCCGTTTCCAAAGGAGCGACCAACTTCTTGAGCCGGAAGTCGCCGGGTGCGAGGTTGCTGCCGGCAATCGCCAGGCGTCGAACTTCATCATAGACCTGCGTCAAGATCGCGATGCTCATTGTTATTGTCCTATGTCAGTTTCGGACGGAGTCAATTCGACGGCCACAGCCCATTGGTGAAGGTCAGCCGGGCGCTGTGGTCATTGCGGCGAAGGTTGGTGGGGGGATGTCAAAACGTCAGTCGAACAATCGCCGAGTCACTCACGATGCTCAGCGGCTTGATCCTGAGTTGGCGTGTGTCGAGGTCGTGGTGGAAACGAGCGATCAACGTCTGCTTCTGATGGAGTGCCTGGGGCAGCATTGGCAGCAGATGGCAGCTCGCCGGTTCTTCGGACATGCCCTTCTCGGTCATGACCAGCCGTTCGCCCTTGGCGTCTTCGACAATCACGTCGTCACCAACCGCAGCGATCTTGGCGAAATTCAACGCATAGACCGGCCGCTTGTCCGCCAGCGGAGACTTGAGGTGACCTTTGACCTCTTTAATAAGCGACGCAAAGTCCGTGTGGCCGTGCTTGCGAACGCTGGTGTAATCCTTGTTCTCGATCGGTCGAGGCACCATCCCATCCCAACGCACGCGAGGATTCACGTCGCCGGGATACACGCACAGCTCGGGAACCTTGGCGACATGGAAGAAGCTGTCGTCCGCTTTGATGTATTTCGCGGCCTTGTACGGGCGAAACGTCTGCGTGAGTTCGATCCGGCCCGTCCCCAGATTCATCCAGATGCCCGTGTCCACGAACTCGCGGCGAGCCACGTCGTCGTTTGAATTGAACGCGAGCTGAATCAGCTCGGCGCCCTGCTCCACCAACCCGGCTTCCGTCAACTCGCGGAGCTGCCACGCGTGCCCGAGCCACGCGGCGATTCCGCTTTCGGTTTCCGGTGCTAGTTCGGGATCGTCCAGCCGTTTGCTGAGATAGGTCCGCCCTTGCCGAATCAGCGATCGCAAGCGAGTCAGTTGATCCAACGCTTCGCCGTAAATGCTCTCACGCTGCCGGGCGGAAACGTCCGAATCAAACTTGCCCTCTTCATCCACGAAGAGTTTCGTGTAGCTGTGCAGAGCGGCCTGAGCGCCGGGCAAATACGAGTTACCAAGTTGCTTGGCTTGTTCTTCGATCTGACGAGCGGACTTGGCGGACGTGTTGCCCATGCCGGCTCGCACCAGGTCGAGCGTCAACTTCTCCAAGAGATCCAAACCTTTGAGCTGCGTCTCGACCTTCTTCTTGAGCGCGGTCTTGTTGACTTTCCGGGGCTTGGTGGCCTCTTCCTTTTTCTTCTCGACGCGACTCTCAATCTTGCCACGTTTGGACGCGATGTCGTCGGGAATCTCGGCAACGCTAAACGTCTTCCCATCGACCCAGGCATAAAGCAGCCCAATCCCGTGTTTGCACGGAAACTGTCGGCTGGGACAGGTGCAGCGATAGACCGGCTTGGTCGAATCGACAAAGTCCGCCGAGACGGCGTAGTTCGACTTGCCGCTCCCGGAGCATTCCCCGAAGAGCAGCGTTTCGTCTTGGGTCTTATGGAGCTTGACGAACTTGCCTTTCAGCACCAGGCCTCGTCCATTCTTGATAGCGCCGGCGTTCGGAGCCGCGGCGTCCACATAGTTGGCATCGATCTCGATCATGGCTGTCGTCGCTGTTGGGGGATCAAACGAGTCAGAGGACAAACGCGATGCGCGAACTCTACTGAATGGATTCACGAGTAGAAACGTTCCAATCCCGTTCCTGCTGGCCGAGTTTGTGATCTTGTCCCGCCAGCGCGTCTTTGTTGGGGTTCGAGACGAATGATAGAATCAAACCTTCGGGGTTCGTTGACCAACTTCAAGTGGAACTGAAGCGTCCAATCGCATTCCTCAGCCGTAAAGGCGTCGTGGAGTCGAATCATGTTCATGTTCCTTGTCATCGTTGTTTGTTGCATCGTGGCCTTGTTCGCGCCGGTCGCGATCATGACTCTCTTCACTTTTTTTCGTGCTTCCGTGCGCATCACCAGAATTGCCGGATGCGTTGTGTTCTTGGCAGAGGTCCTATGGATTTCCTGGACCGTTCACTCCATAAATCGAAACGAGGTCGCGAGGTGGGAACGCCTCCAAGCCGAATTCCCGCTGGAATCTCTCGACCAGCGACTCGAATACGAAACCCGCGACGAACCGTCAGCGGTCAACGCCGGGTCTCGGCCCGTAGATCCGGTCGTTTTATCGAGCCACGTCGAAGCCGAGTTGAAATCAAACGAGACGCCGGTTCAAAACGAATTCGACCGAGTTTGGGCACTGAGACAACTCCACGAACAAACCGCGGAGGAATTTGTTGGCGCATTCGGCTTTGGTTTCGCGCGGATGCGGGGTTCTATCCAGAGCCGTCTGGAACACTTTGAGCGTTTTAGGCAGGAAGACGAACCGTTGATTGATCACCCGTTTGACCCAGCCGATCCGTTCCCCACGACCTACGACTACGAAGAGCCAATCATTCCGACGCCGTCGAGCATTGCGGAATTGACCGGCCTCCATCGGGCGGGGAAACGGGATTTCCTCGATCAAAGACGCATGGGATTTGTGGCGAGTTTTCGGCAGGCGGTGGAATTCCACGCACATCAGTTCGCGAAGCCGCCAAAGTCGCCGACATTGAAACTTGTGCGGCTTGAGTTGATGAGTCTGCTGAAACAGACGACGCCGCGAGTTTACGTCTCACGTCATCTTCCCAGCATGACGGAACTGCCCACCGTCCCCACGCGACCGCTGGACGACTTCGAAGCGCGCGTCTTGCCTCGACTGACTGCGGAAGAAGACGTGGTTATCGAATCGACCCCGACCCACACGAGAATGCTCGGTTCACTCAGAGCCGGCAATCAGTGTCTCGAATGCCACAGCGTCGAGCGTGGCGACTTGCTCGGTGTGTTCTCGTACGTCTTGCAACCTTGAGGCTTTTTTGGACGACGTGGACTCCACTAGGACTAGGCCGGATTATTCATTAGCCGGTTCGGCGCTAGCCGCAGTCTCGGTCAAACGCCGCAAAAACCGGGCTAATGCCCAAACCGCTAATAGTTCCATGGATTAAGAATTCCTCAGCAAGTTCTTGTTGCTGAGCAAGATGAAGTGTAAGCTCCCCCTCAAGTCGTTTGGCGTCCACTCTTCAAAGTGGGGCGACTCGAACTAATTCGCTGACAATTCTGAATCAGGAGCCGACAAGATGTTTCACAGCACGATGCTCGCCATGGTAGTGTTTGGTTCGATTTTGTGTTCGACCGAGACGGCATTCGCACAACGGTCCAAGATGTTGCTGGGAATTCACTGTACTCAGCAACGCGCGCCTGGCCTCTATGTCCATAGTACGATCGCTGGGTATTCTGCGGACGGCATCCTGCGACGTGGCGATGTCGTGTTGCGGACGACTAATGGTGACAGAATTTATAGTACCAACACGCATTACGAGATTGAAGAAGCGAAGCTTGCAATCGGCTCGTCAGTACCCGCCTCCATTGAAGTTCGCCGCGTCAACCGGTTCGGAAACGCTGAAGTGTTGTACTTCGACGTTTTGTTCCAGCCGATTGGTGGAGTTCATGCGGCACCTCCCGGTGCGGGGAAGGGGGATTCCGCAGCCAAGCTGAAATTGGGCGACCGAGGATTGTTCAATCAAGCGGAAAAGAAAGGAAAGAAGGGCAGTCAGCCGCGCGGGGCACAGGGTAGCGACCCAAGTGCTGCCGATCGGTTTCGCCGAGCCGAAGAGAATTGAGCCGAAGTGAACTGACAGGTCGACCTTGTGAAACGCTAATTCACGCTGATTGGCACTAATCTTGGGACCGCCTGGAAATTGAAAAGGCTGGATTAGGGTGTTGAGAATTTGGGATTGACCCGGTGATCTGCGGCTTTTCGCTTGCGCAGGTTTTGTACAGAGGAGGGCTGGGGTCGGG
>JAQBZS010000477.1 GCA_027622115.1 Planctomycetota bacterium
ACCAGTATTGAAGCCAAAGTCTGGCGACTTCGGCTACGACAGTTCTTCTTCGGCTGCTTAACCGGGGAATTCGTCCAGGATCTTTCCATCATGCGACACGTGCTTTCGGCACTTGTGATGAATCAGCCCGGTGTGCTCGCCCACATTGCCGGGATGCTCGCGTCTCGAGCGTTCAACATCGTCAGTCTGGCTGTCGGCGAGACCGAGGTGCCGCGGTTTTCTCGAGTCACGCTTGTCGTGAACGGTGACGAAAAAACACTCGATCAAGTCAGCAAACAACTGGAAAAAGTCGTCACCGTCGTCAAGGTGCTCGACTTCGACGACGATTTCGTTGAGCGAGACATGCTGCTGATCAAAGTGCAAGCCGCCGGCGAATCTCGGGCTCGCGTGCAAGAGTTGACCGAATCGGATTCGCACTATTGCCGCATCGTGGATGAACGCCCCGAGCACGTGATGTTTGAAACATCCGGCACGGAGTCGGAAATCGAGTCCTTTATCGATCAGATGCGACCGTTCGGGATCATTGAACTGGTACGGACCGGACGTGTTGCCATGTCCCGCACGGGCTCGATCACGGACGGATTGCCGGAACCCGTCTTTCACAGCTAACGGCAACGATTGACGCTTATCTTCTCAACCCACCTTTCGAGACGTTTCCATGCCAGCCAAGATTTTCTACGACGACGACGCCGATCTTTCACTGCTCAAGAACAAAACGATTACCATTCTCGGCTACGGCAGCCAGGGACATGCACAAGCCCAAAACCTGAAGGACAGCGGCTGCACCGTGATCGTCGGCCAGCGGAAGGGCAGCGCGAATTACGATCTGGCCGTGAGCCATGGCTTCGACCCGTTGCCGCTGGCCGAAGCCACGGCAGCCGGTGACATGGTCAATATCCTGCTCCCCGACGAAGTTCAGGGCGACCTGTTTCGCTCGGACATTCGACCGAATCTGAGCGTCGGCAACTTGCTGATGTGCTCGCACGGATTCAATATTCATTTCGGCCAGATCATGCCACCAGAAGGCGTGGATGCGGCGTTGGTTGCACCGAAGGGGCCAGGGCATCTCGTGCGGGCCGAATACGTTAAAGGTGGCGGAGTCCCCAGTTTGATCGCCATGAGCGACGGTGCTTCCGAAGAATCTCGAAGTCTGGCGTTGGCCTATGCCAAAGGGATCGGCGGAACGCGGGGCGGCGTGATCGAAACGACGTTCGCCGAGGAAACCGAAACCGACTTATTCGGCGAACAAGCGGTGTTGTGCGGCGGAGTCAGCGCGCTGGTTAAGGCGGCATTCGAGACCTTGGTCGAAGCAGGATATCAGCCGGAAATGGCCTATTTCGAGTGCATGCACGAACTGAAGCTCATCGTCGACCTGTTCTATCAGGGTGGCTTGAACTACATGCGTTACAGCGTTTCCAACACGGCCGAATTCGGTGACTACACTCGCGGCCCGCGGATCGTCACCCCGGAAACCAAGCTGGAGATGAAGAAGATTCTGCACGAAATTCAATCCGGCCAATTCGCCAAGGAGTGGATTCTGGAGAACAAGGCCAACCAACCGACATTCCAAGCCATGCGACGCGCCGATCACGAACACGAACTCGAAAAGGTCGGCAAGGAACTCCGCAGCATGATGAGTTGGATCGACGCGAAGTAGCCGACGTCCGTCCTCAAACCGACTCCCAGTAACATGGGAGGACCATTGTCCCGTGACGGCTCGGGACAATGGTCCCAAGCTACGGTCCCGGATCGATTCTACTTCCGCTTCGGGCGGTAACTGTGAGTGGCTTGACCGAGGAAGCTTTCCGCCGCTTCCATCATGGTTTCGGAGAGCGTGGGATGTGGGTGGATGCTGTCCGCCACGTCCCGTGCGACTGCCGCCGTTTCGACAGCCAGCACGCCCTCGGCAATCAACTCACCGGCACCCGGCCCCACGATGCCGACGCCCAGCACGCGTTGCGATTCGGGGTCGAAGATCAGCTTCGTGAGACCCTCGGTGCGTGAAATCGACTGGGCTCGCCCCGAAGCCGCCCAGGGGAACCGCACCGTCGTCACTTCGCGTCCGCTGGCCTTGGCTTCACTTTCGGTCAATCCGCACCACGCGACTTCCGGATCGGTGAAGACCACGGCAGGAATCGCCACGTTGTCAAACTCGACCGGCTGCCCCAACAGCGTTTCCACCGCGACCTTGGCTTCGCGAGTTGCCTTGTGAGCCAGCATCGGTTCACCGGCCACATCGCCAATCGCCTGGATGTTCGAGTCCGCCGTTCGTTGATTGCGGTCGATCTTGATGAACCCCTTCTCGTCGATCTCGGCTTTCGTATGTTCCAGGCCGAGGTTTCGGCTGTTGGGTCGCCGTCCGATCGAAATCAGCACGCGGTCAAATGTTTGCGGCGATTCGACGCCGTCGCCCTCCAAATTCGCCGTGATTCCGTCGGGTCCAGCGGTCAGGCTGACGACTTTGGTGTTCAGGTGGATGGCCGCGAATTGCTCCTTCAACCGATTGGCCAGCGGTCGCACGAGGTCTCGATCGGCCCCCGGCAGCAGCCCGGCCATCATTTCGACAACCGTCACTCGCGAGCCCAGCGCCGCATAGACCGAACCCATTTCCAACCCGATATACCCGCCGCCAACCACCAACAACTTCGGCGGGACGTCCGCGAGCGCCAACGCACCGGTCGAATCCATCACACGGTCGTCGTCGATTTGAAACACCGGCGGTACCGTCGGAGACGAACCCGTGGCGACGATTGCGTGCTCGAATTTCAGTGTGTCCGTCGAACCGTCCGACCGCTTGAGTTCCAGCGTGTTGGAATCCAGAAATGTGCCTCGAGCCTGCACGAGTTCCACCCCGCGAGCCTTGCACAAATGGCTGATCCCGCCGGTCAAGCCATCGATGACTCGTTGCTTGAAGCCTCGAAGCGTGTCGAGATCGATTATCGGTGCGGCGAACGTCACGCCCCACTGAGCCGATTCGCGAGTTTCGTTGATGAGTTTGGCCACGTGCAGCAGCGCTTTGGACGGGATGCAGCCGCGATGCAGGCACACACCACCGGGTGCGGCTTCTTCATTCACCAGCGTGACCTGCATGCCGTGATCTGCCGCATGAAAGGCAGCCGGATAGCCTCCGGGACCGCCGCCGAGAACCACTAGTTGAGTCGTAATTTCCGCCATGTCCACCCATCTCGATTCAAAAAGACCGACCGGATCGGCCACAATTGCCGTGAAGTCCAAACGTTCGAAGTCGGATTGTTGACCCATGAGGCGTTTGCGTGCGAGTGAGATCGCGTACGCTTGCGGCAAACGGTTTAACAAACCGACATCGGGAGTGTGGTCGGCGACCGTGGAATTATCCAGCAGTCCGAAACGCCGGGAATTCCGTAGCCACGCTCGCCAGAGCGTGGGACTGGCTCTGCATTCAAAGCCCACGCTCTGGCGAGCGTGGCTACATTCAACGCCCACGCTCTGGCGAGCGCGGCTACAAAACGGGAAGTTGTTTCTGCACGCGTACTTAATCGCGAGCGCAAACGCGTGTTCCCTTCGCGGCTTCCCGTCTCGTAGTCTTTTGAAAGTGAGTCCGTCATGCGATTTCGATTGTTGCTTACCGTGGCCGCGTTCAGTTGCTGCATCCCCACGCTCGCGGACGACAATCGTCCCGATCGCCGGACGCATCCCCGTTTCGAGTTCACCACGATGGTCGCGCATTGGGCGAACTACGGTGATCCGGGCTACTTGTCCTTCATCAAAGACGCGTCGCCGGATGTCGCTCAGATCGGTTTCTACGGAGCCCACTTCTGGAGCCTCGTGCATACGCCACAGTACAAAGGCTATCCCGCACATTTCCCCAAGCAGGGGCACGCCGAGTGTGGAAAGTGGTTCGCCGATTTGAATCAGCAATTGCACAAGCACGGCGTGAAAACGGTTGGCCACATGAACGTGTCGTTCCTGGTCGGCGATCCCGACGGCAAGGACGGTCCGCGCGGGTTCTTCAAGTTCTACCGTGATCTGTGGGACGAAAAACTGCTGGGGCCGAAACCCGTCGAGAACCCGCTCGATCTCTTGGAAAAAGACATCAACGGAAAACCGATCAGCAACAACAGCTATTCGATCGGCGGCATGCGAGAATACTGGGCCTGTCTCCGCAATCCGAAGTGGCGAGCCGTGTTGAAGGCCTGGACCAAACACGGGATTCAGCAAGGTCTCGACGGATTCATGATCAACTACTTCTACCGGCACGACTGCCACTGCGAACATTGCGTCTCGGGATTCAAACGCCATTTGAGCGAACGATACTCGGCGGATGAACTGCGAACTCAATTCAAGATCGCCGATCTGAAGTCGCATCGTTTTCCCGAGATCGTGGCCTGGCATAATCCGGCGGAATCCACGCTTTTACGGCGCGAAATGCTGCGATTTTCGCAGATCTCCAACAAACAGGCGTTTGACGACGTGTTCGTCGATTACGGACGGTCTCTGAAGCCGGACCTGATCGTCGCGCAATGGAACCATCTCGGTCGCTTTTCGCAGATCAACGGCAACGAACGCTGCCTGTTGCCGGTCGATCTCTGGGGTCGAAACGAAGACTATGCGTGGTATAGCACCGGATCGGCGGCGTTCTTCACGGATTTGGAAGCGGGGATTCTTGGCGAGGGCACGTTGCAGGCGAGGTACATCCGAGGTGCGTTTGACGACAAGCCGTTCACGCTCGGCAAATACGAAAGCACCCGGACGCGCGTCGCGATCGCCGAACTGGCTGCGAATGGCGGCGCGCCGATGGGGTTCTACACACGATTTACGAATCCGGAGGCTCGCCAAGAAATCGTGCGGTATTACTCGTTCATCAAGCGACACGCGCGGCTGTTCAAGGCCTGTCGCCCCTTGGCCGACGTCGTGCTGATCTATCCTCGCAGCCGAGTCCACGGCGGAGATGTCGCACCGGTCGAGGCCTTCAAAAAAGTTGGTGATGATCTTCTCAACCAACACATCCTGTTCGACGTGATCCCCGATGATCTGCTGTCGGCCGAATCCAAAACCGCTCGGAGCTGGCACGGCCGCACGCTCATCGATGCCACCGATGCGAAGTCGTTACCGCTGATTCCCAAAGATCGCAGCCGCTTCGAGCTGCCTCGGACCGTCCGAGTCTCGATGAATCAATCTGCGGACGGGAAATCACGAACGGTGCATCTCGTCAACTACAACCGCATCGAACCCGCGCAGAAGCGGAGCGCGGGAGGCGGCATCAAGGATGAAAAGCCGATTGCCGTCGAATCGGCCCGAGTGGATCTCAAACTCGCGGCTGGGCAAACCGTGACGCGCGTTCGCTTTCTTACTCCGGAAGTTTCCGAATCCAAACCGCTCAAGTTCACGCAAACGGGCGAACGGCTCATGTTCGACGTCCCGCAATTCTTGGTCTATGCGGTGATCGTCATCGAGTAGCGTCGGCCAACCGTCATCGGAGCAACCCCATTTCAGCGAGACACTCATGGAGCGAGTCGCGGTTTTCGTGGACGTGCAAAATGTCTACTACACAGTAAAGGAATGCTTCGGATGCCATTTCGATTACAAGGCGTTCTGGGACCGAATCACTGCAGGCCGCGAAGTTGTTCGGGCCTACGCTTATGCCATTGATCGTGGAGACCCGCAGCAAATCCGCTTTCAGCAAATCCTGACGTCCATCGGCTTTGAAGTGAAACTCAAACCCTTCATTCAAAGAAAGGACGGGTCCGCAAAGGGCGATTGGGACGTCGGCATCACGCTCGACATGGTCGACCTGGCAACGGAGATCGATGTCGCCGTGTTGGCGTCCGGCGATGGCGACTTCGATCTGGTTGTGAGAAAGCTCCGTGACAAACACGGCGTCGATGTCGAGGTTTACGGAGCGAGAAAGCTCACGGCGGCATCACTGATTCAAGCGGCAACGCGGTACTTCCCGATCGAGGGAAATCTGCTGCTTTCGAAGTGACTACCTTCAGATCGTTGAACTGCTGCCGGACGACGACGTGAAATCTGGGGTCTTGACCGTCGATTTCCTTGGTGCCTGTTTTCAGTTCGGCGTGAACGTTGCTCGTTTAACCGCACGCCGTAGGCACGCGCCTTTGTGGACATCTCGCGGTC
>JAQBZS010000478.1 GCA_027622115.1 Planctomycetota bacterium
TGTTTCACGCTCAATATCCTGGATGAAGACTCGCGGGCGGACGCCCTGGTGCAAGCCGGCCTGAAGAAGGAACGCGAAGGTCAATTTCGAGAAGCTCTCAAGGTCTATCAACAGATCATCGAGAAGTATCCGAAGACTTTGTATCGCGTGTCGGACAACGGCATCTTCGTTCCGGTTGCACAATACTGTCAGCGTCGCATCCTGCTGTTTCCGCAGAGCGATTTGCAGCACTACCGCCAACTCTACGATGCGCGAGCCCGTGAAGCGTTTGAACAAGCCAAGCGTCAATACTCGCTGTTGGGGCTGTCCGATATCACGGAAACCATGTTGGCAACGAGTTACGGCGGCAAGGCCGTAATGGAACTCGGCAACGCGGCTCTGGACACGGGGCACTATCTGGCGGCGTTGGAATACTTCACCACGGTCCGCGATTTCTTTCCAGACGCAGAACTCAAAACGCCCGAGTTGACGCTCAAGATCGCCTATTGCCATAAATCTTTGGGTGCCACGGTTGCCCAAAGCACAGGCACGCCCGGGGGGCAAGAAGCCTCGCCGACGCAACCGGCTACGAAGAGCGGCTTGACGACGGAGCAGCTCGCGAGTCTCGAACAGGCCGTGGCCGCGGTTCGCCATGAACGGCCGAAGTTTCATTCACAACAAACCAGCGACCCGCACCAAGCGACCGATGACTACACGCTGGCATCGCCGTCCAAGGATCCGTTGGGAATCGAAACGCCGGTGTGGGAAGTGTCGTTGCCTGGTACGCGCGACGATTTCTTTGTCTATACACAGCCGGTCGTTACGGCGAATAGCGTTGTCTATCGACACAAGAATATCGTCTATTGCCGTTCGCTGTTGAACGGGTTGCCCCGTTGGCAAAACGACTTGGGCGGCCGCGCGACCTGGCAGAATTGGTTCGAACGCCAGTTCCCGCAAGAAGACGTGCTGGTTCAAGACGGGCTGGTGTTTACGGCGATCAACAAAGCCGGGCCGTCGCTCGTCGCGTTGGACGAGGTCACCGGGCAACTGAAATGGGCGTTTGGACCGATGGTCGCGGCGGATGAAGAACAGGTGCGGATGCGCATCGAATCGGCACCGAGCGGCGGACCTCGCACGATTTATACCGGCTACGTGCTGGACAACATCGAAGGCGAAACGCACACGGATTCCGAATACGGCGTGGTCGCCTTGGACAGCACCAGCGGCCGCGTCCAATGGCGGACACCGATTTGCCGTTTGGCTCCGGGGAAGTTCTCCGGTGGGTTGGCCGAGACACGTCGCAATCGGATTCGCAGCTTCACCAGCCCGCCGCTGTATCATCAAGGCACGATCTATTACACGACCAACGCGGGAGCGATCGCGGCACTCGACAGTCTTTCCGGCCGAGTCAAGTGGCTGACCCGTTATCCGTATTATCCGGGCATCCATGATGCGACTCGGCAGTTCGGTCGCGGCGGCGACAAGGTCACGCACTCGCGAGTCTACTTCCAGCCGCACCAACCCATGCTGTGGTACAACCAGCGTCCGCTGATGGTTGGCGAACGACTCTACATGACTCCGGTGGATACAAACTCGATTTATTGCATCGACCGTCGCACCGGAAAACTCGTCTGGACGCATGCCAAACGGAGTCCGGGTTGCGGCTATCTGCTGGGCATGTCGCGAAAAGGCGAATTGGTCGTGGCGTATACCGGCAGACAGCGCGACGTTCCTGCGCATAAGTCTCCATCCCCGATCCATTTACTCAATGCGGACACGGGCGAGACGGTGTGGGAGTCGCCGGATTTGACGGTCAAAGAGACGCACCCGGTGATGACGCACTACGTGTTTGCTTCGCCCACACTGCATTACCGGTGCGACGACGGATGGTTCGAATTGGCGGCGCGACCATTCATGACGCAGGATGGCCATGTCTACGTAAGTAGTTTTCGTTACGTCGGCTATCCGATCTTCGGCTACTTCTCAAATCTTGCCGGGCTGGATCTCGAACAACGCAAATTGCTGGATAGCCGTCGTTTTTATAGCGGTGAAATCTTGGCGCGAGCGGATGTCGACATCCATACCAACGGGCCGGAGGAACTTAAGGCGTTCGAGGACAACCCGGTTAAGGATGCACAGTCGACCGCGCGCATCAAAATGCTCAAAGATGTGGTGGCCGATACCGTTCCCGAAAATGAACACGGCCCGTTCCTTCCGTTCGCTCGGCAAACGGTCCTTCGGTTTGGCGAGACTTTCGAGTTACGTATTTCGGCCCGTTCGGTCGGCATGGTTTACGATCTCGACGCGGTTCGCACGACGATTCAAAGTCGCAGCGATCCGGCCGGCGACTTCGCGAAAGCCGAGTTGGCGGTGGCCGACAGCCGCATGCGTGAAGCCGCGCAATTGTTGCAACGGTGTTTGGATACGATTTCCTCGGAAGACCTCGACTTTCGTGCGGCGATCAACCAACAGCTTTACGGCGTGCATTTGCGATTGGCTCGACAGGCGATCCGCTCCGGCCGCAATGACGAGGAACTTCAGAACTGTCTCGGCATGAGTCGGACCGCCGGCACGTTGGCGGAAGAGATCGAAACGCTGTTTGCAGTGGCGGATGCTTACGAACGTCGCGGTGACTTGGATGCGGCTGCCAGGGCGTTGCGGACGATCATCAGCACGTACGGCGATCATGAATATCCCATTTCGGACGTCGCCGCCGCGGAGAGTCAGCAGGTGATGGCCGCCGCCGAAAGTGTGATTGATCGTTACTCGGACTTACTGGCCAAGACTCTGTTTTCCAAGGAAATGTCCAGCAGCCTGGCACTGACCAAGCGAGCTTTGCCTTTATATCTAAGTACCGTTTCACCGCTGCCTAAGTCGTTGACTTTGCGAGCCGGTGAATTTGCCACGCTTCGTTTGCGGAAGTTGAAGCGACAGTCCGTAGCATTCGCCACGACCTTTGATGTGTTGGCGAACAGCGAACTCGCGGATAAACCGGATGCCGAGCTACTGCAATTGTTGGAAGAATATCCTGGCACGACATCCGCTCAGAAAACGCTCGATCGTCTGTTGTTGCAGGCCGTTGAGTCCAAGAGCCCGGCGGGTCGACTTCAACAATGGCGACTCACGGACGCGGCCCGAGTTTCGGGGCTGACGGTTGCGGATGACTTACAACAACGCATCAATCCAACTCGCGAAGCATTTGCGGAACCACTGATCGAGTCGCCATTCAACGCCCGCGAGGTGGAATTCGACGAAGAGGAAACCGCCGCTCGTTTGGTGATGGAGCGGCAAGGCGACCGATCGATCCGACCAGAATTGATGTTCATCGCGACTCGCGTCCGCAAGCGTCTCGACAACAAATTCATTGTGTCCGCTCGCGACCTGAAAACCGGCGAACCAACTTGGCAAACTGACGAACTGCGGTTGAAGGGAAAAGGCCAAGAACCCGGCTTCTTCACCGCGTTCGTTCACGGCGATTTGGTGTTGGTCCACGGGCTGTATGATGTGCTGGCGTTGTCGTTGGCGGATGGAACGTTGCGTTGGCGGTATCGTGTTCCGTTTGATTTTGAAATCCGCACGGCCGTACTTAGCGGCGACTTGCTGCTGCTGTCCGGCAAGATCGAATCCATTGCACTCTACGTGCCGACCGACATCGCGACGGGCGAAGTCGCCTGGCAGGCTCAAGAGTTGGGCGATCTGTATATCCCGCCGTATATGGATGGCGATCGCATGATCAGCGTTCGCAAGCTGCCGTACAACGTGACGGTTCGTTATCGAGCGACGGGGAGCTTGATCGGCCGACTGGATCTTCCCGACCTCAGCATGTTGCAAGATCATCCGTTGTTGGAAAACGGCCCTGAATCGCTACCGACCGCTCGGCATAAAAATCGGCTTGTGCTAACGGACGGTTGGTATTACATCCTGATCGACACGGATCGCCTGGAGATCGTTTGGAAGCGGCTGATCGACAACAACGACGCCACGCGAATTCCACCGTTACGTTTTGCATTGGGAGACCACCACGTTTCGGTGTTGAAGGAAGACTACGACCAAAAGGCAATCCACATGCTGTCTGCGGAAACCGGCGAGTTGCTATGGTCGACCGATCCGAAGAATTCGCAGTCGCCGCGCCCGATCCACTCGATGTTTATCCACGACGACCGCATCTATGGGATCGAGCCGCATCCAGGCCAAGCGTTCTATTTCACGGCACGAGAAAGCTGGTCTATCGGACGGAAATCACCGGATACCAATCGAAACCGCAGGTCGCATTGCTACCGAAAATCTACGGCACGCACATGGTGGCACGTACCGCCGACCGACAAGACTTCGATCTCAAGTCGTTCAACATCTCCACCGGCGAGTTGCAGCACACGCTCAAGATGAAGGGCGTCGGGCCGTTCAACATTCACGGTCGCGTCAGCACCACGATCCAGAACGGTCGGCTCGTGATGCTGAGCAAAGACCAGTTGAGTCAATAGCTGCCGTCTTTGAGGATCGCGACGATCGCGGTTTGCAGTTCTCCTCCGGTGACATGCACGTTCCGGTCTTCGTCAATGTAGACGTCGATTTCACTTCGCACGCCGAATTCCGGCAAGTAGATTCCCGGTTCGATCGAAAAGCACGTGCGTGGCAAAACGTGTCGCTCTTCACGAGTCTCGAGGTTGTCTATATTAGCGCCGTTGCCGTGGACTTCCTGGCCAATGCTGTGACCCGTTCGATGCACGAACGCGTCGCCGTAGCCGCCGGCCTCGATCACGTCGCGGGTGGCCTGATCGACTTGCCAACCCTGCACGGTCTCGCCCTTGGCAAACGAGGCGCGGAGGAATTCGATCGCGGCGTCTCGCGAAGCGGCCACGATATTGAAGATCTTCGTGTACTTGTCCGGCACGGATTCGCCGACAAACCCCGTACGAGTCAGATCGCTGTAGCCCGCGCCCGGCTGATTCATCTTGGCCCACAAATCAATCAACACAAAGTCGCCTTCTCGAATGGTCGTGTTTTGGCCGGTTCCCGTTTCGTAGTGTGGGTTGCCGCTGTTCGGGCCGACTCCCACGATTGGTGGGTGGTAGGTCGTCATCCGATGCTCGGCAAAGTGCGACATGATCTCGGCACGCACGGCGGATTCTTCCACGGAACCGTGGGCTCGAACTTCCGACGCAATGAATTGCCAAGCACGTTGGAACGCGCTGTTCGTATGCACGGCGGCCTGCTGGTGCAACGCCCATTGCTCGTCCGACCAACTTGCTTCGAACAGTTGGATCAGATTTCCGGACGACGCCACCTCGACACCAAAGCTGCGCACCAGTTCGATGGTGCCGGCATCAATCCGCGAGACATACGGATTGGCGTTCCTCGGCGAATACTCCATCGCCACGTTAGACATCCCGCCGAGCAGCTCTTGAACACCGGCCTCCAGGGCTTGCCACTTGAGATAGACGGTCTTGGTTCCCGGCAAATGGTCCAGCGAGTCCGACTCGATGCGGTGGACGAGTTTGCGAGGTTCGCCCTCTGCGGGGATGGAATAGTACAACCGCCTCGACAGCATCACGTCTTCCGGCAGACCCAGTACGCGTTTCGCCAAGACGTTGGAACCGCGGAAATCGTGCAGCAGCCAACCGTCAAATCCGAATTCCTTAATGGCGGCTTGAATGGCGTCGAGATCGAACATCGGGCGGTATTCCTTGTGGCCGTAAAAACTTTTGACAGAACTTTGACAAACTCTTGACTGACGTCTGACAGCGATTTCCCGGTCTCTGTCTACACTTCTCGCGACTCAAAACTACTCAAACTGCCACGAGACCATTCATGAGCCTCACAATATCCGAGCCAAAAACCGAGACTGCGACGACTGTCGCCGATCCGTCTTCCGCAATCAATTCTTCCACTGCGTCAACCGCGACAGCGTCAACCGCGACGGATATTCGAGAGGACTTGTTGCGACGTGCGTTTTCGAGAGAAAACCTGCGTTGGGGCAACTTATCCTGGCCCGTGCTGGGCTGGTTTGCCTTCATGCACATCGGTTGTTTGGCGGCTCCGTTCTTCTTTTCGTGGACCGGAGTTGTGCTGTGCGTCGTGATGCATTGGCTGACGGCGAGCATCGGAATCTGTCTCGGCTACCA
>JAQBZS010000479.1 GCA_027622115.1 Planctomycetota bacterium
GCAACGGCCGATTCGTCATCGAGTCCCGCCTCTTCAAACGCGCCGAAGGCATCCGCGCTGAGCATCTCGGCCCACTTGTAGCTGTAATATCCGGCGGCATACCCGCCCGCGAAAATGTGATTGAAGCCGCAAATCGTCCGGTCTTCCGGCAGTAGCGGTGTGACATACGTCTTCTCGGAGACCTGTTTCATCACGTCGAACGCCGTTTCGCGACCCGAGGGATCATGCCGGCTGTGCAACGCCATGTCCGTCATGCCGAAGAACAACTGACGCAGCATCATCGTTCCCGCTCGATACGTGCGTGCCGCACAGATCTTGTCGAACAGATCATCCGGCAACGGTGCTCCGGTTTCGAAGTGGGCCGTCATGCCCATCAGCGTCGGTTTGTGATAGCACCAGTTTTCCATGAATTGGCTGGGAAGTTCGACGGCATCCCATTCCACGCCGCTGATGCCGGCGGCGTCCGCGTCATCGACCGTGGTCAACATGTGCTGCAATCCGTGGCCGAATTCGTGGAACAGTGTTTCGACCTCGCGAAAAGTCATCAGCGACGGCTTGCCGTCCACCGGAGGAGTCCCGTTGCAAATCAGATACGCCACGGGAAGCTGCAACTGGCCATCGACGCGCCTGCGGCCTCGACAAATATCCATCCAGGCACCACCGCGCTTGTCCGCGGGGCGAGAATACGGATCGAGGAAAAACGACGCGATCGGCGTGCCTGTTTCGTTGCGGAGGCGGAAGAATCTCGCTTGCGGATGCCAGACCGGCGTTTCGCCGTCGGCGGCTTCGACAGTCACGCCGAAGATGCGGTTGAGCAGCGAAAACAAACCGTCCAGAACTCGCTCCAAAGGGAAGTACGGTCGGAGTTCTTCGTCGGTAAAACTGAACCGATTCTCGCGGAGTCGCTCGGCCCAAAACGCCGTATCCCAATGTTGCAGTTCGTCAACCTGACCGGATTCACGGGCCAATTGCTCAATGTCGTTGAGATCTTGCTTGGCGGCCGACCACGACGCGGCTCGCATTGTTTCGAACATCTCCTCCACCGCCGACACGCGACCGGCCATCTTTCTCGCCAAACTGACTTCGGCAAAGTTGGCTCGGCCCAGCAACTTGGCGTGTTCCTGCCGCAGTCGCAGGATTTGCGGGATCAGCGGCGTGTTGTCGTGTTCCCCGTCCGAGGCTCTGGTCACGAAGGCTCGATAGAGTTCTTCGCGAAGTGCCCGCGAGCGGCAGTGCTGCATGAACGGCCCATAGACCGGTGCATCGAGTGTGAATCTCCACGGACCGGCGTCCGGTGTGGATTCCTCCGCGCCCTCGGCTCGATGCTGGTTGAACGACTGCGCCGCCAATTGCTTGAGGCTCGGCGGCATGCCGACCACGTCGTTGGGGTCGCTGATGATGAGCGAGTAGGCTTTAACGGCGTCCAGTACATTGTTCGAAAAGTCCATCGAGAGCTTCGACTGCTCCTGGGCGATCGCGTTGAAACGCTCCCGTTCCTCACCCGCGAGGCCAATTCCCGACAACTCCGCGCTGAGCAATTTCTCGTCAATGATGCGTCGTCGAGCCTCATTGAGCGTGGCCCATTGGTCGGACTCCTTGAGTTGTTTGAGTCCGTTGTAGATGGCCTGGCTCTGTGACGCTCGTAGACCAAAATCCACAACCTCGTCGCGAACTTGTTCGTGAGCCGCTCGAAGTTCGTCCGAATTTTTGACGCCGAGTAGATGTCCAATCGGTCCCCACACGCGTTCGAACGGCACATCCATGCGTTCGAGTGGTTCACAGAGCCCTACCCATGTCGGTTCGAGTGAGGCCTCCAACTCGTTGAGTTGCTGGGTCGCGTTGGCAAGCACGTGTCGTACAGCCGGAACCACATGTTCGGGCTTGATCCGGTCGAAAAGCGGAAGATCATCGTCCGCCAAGAGGGGGTTGTTTTCGATCAGCGTTTGATCCGGCATTCTGCTTCCTATCGGAGTATTCTCGGATTGCAATCGGCCAATTCCGCCTGCATCCGCGGCGGGGACACCATTCTGCGGGTTGTGTTATAGGCGGCATGTGTTGTCAACGTCATGTTGCGGAACGATACGGCGTCGGCCGCCAAGTTGCGGATCGATTCGTCGGTCGTTTCAGCGGCCGGCTTATCGGCCATGCCGGGTTGTGAATGTCGGGAAACACGGTCGGATTTTCGAGATAGGATCCATTCCAGGGAAGAAAATTGGCATGAATTGACCTTGATGTACCCAATGGTTTACTCCGGCACGATCACGTCCAACTTTTCCCAAAAGGCCGCTTCGTTCGGCCAATTGTTGGGATGATTGTGGACTTCGAGCAATACGTCCTGACCAGCGAAGCGCGACAGGTCTAGCTCGATATCGCGCCAGCCGTCTTTGGCCGTGGCCTTGCCGACCAGCGAGTCATGCAGCTTCTTGCCGTTTGCGAACACGAGGAATTGCCAGTCCGCGTCCGGCATGTGGCTGACGGTCGCCACTAGCTTTGCCGGTTTGCCTTTCGGCAGACTGACTGCCGCTTGGAGAACGCAGGGCTTTCCGGGAGCCACCGGCAATGTGCGGACCACGTTCTTGCGGCCCATGTGCTCTTTGATCAACGCGACACCGCCGCCCGATTGCGGCGTGGAGAAGAGCGGTGCGGCTTTCGCCAGGAGTTCGGAATATCGCGTCAAATCCGTCTCCAAACGCGCGATGTTCGGGTCGTTCGAAAACGTCGGCGCGAAAGGCTTGAGTTGTTCTTCGATGTAATTGAAGTCCGCGGCGGTGCGTGCCAGATAGACGTGGTCGAGAAACGCGAATTCGCCGTCCGGACATTCAAGACGTAGACCGGTGAGATCAAAGTTGCCCATGTCGACGTAAAGGTCTCGCTGCACTTGAGCCCACGCGGGCGGCACCGAGGACTGGACTCGGATCGGCACTTGGAATGTTTCGGGCGGAGTTCCCGCCAAGTAGCGAAATCCGTTCTGCAACCCCTTCAGATCGATCGCCAGTCGGCGACCTTCGCGATCGAACAACGCGGACTCGTCCTGCACCGCCAGCACGGGATCGTCTTCTCGCGCCAGTTGACCGTCGTTGCTCAATGACAGCCGCCTTGTTTCTTCCAGTAGAACCGGATGTAGCGATACTCGCCGAATTCCGGTCGTTCTCGGATGGAGGCACGTAGACCTCGCAGACGAGCGTTGCCGCGCAATCCGGTTGCCATCTTGATGTTGGACGTGCCTTTGTACGGCGAGTCTTGCGTGAGTTCGATCTTAGCCATGCCATCGCGAAGTTCCTTGACGAATTTTTCTTCGTCCTCGAACAGTCGCAACAGCCCTGGGCGTTGAGCCGTAACATCCACGCCGTCCCAATTGAAGAACGACTTCGCGCCGCCGGTGGTCAACAAGACCTCGACATCCACGTCTCGGCCGCGAAACCTTTCGACGGGAAACAACACCGGCTCCACGTGAGTCGTCGTTTGCGGCGGGGATGTGAACGCGCCGAGCGCCTCGCCCGCGACACGGACTTGGAACTTCGCGACCGTCACGTCTTTTTCCGGTGGCGACGCGAAAGAAAACCCGATCCACCGCGCGTCTTGCGGGATACTGAATTGTCGGCTCAAACGAACCAGCGACGACGCCGTCAGCAGGACTTGCCGATAACGCGGGCTCCTGGCATCCGTCATGTCCCAATGATTGACGATCTGCAATTCCTGCTGATCTTCGGGCGACAGTTTCCAGCCTCGCAGCGACGCCACCGACGGGATGACACGCTTGGCGATTTCGTCCTTCACGGTTTTCGGATCGAGCCACAACTCGGGATCCGCCCAGTCGAAGAAGTCGCGAATGTCGAACGGGTCGGCTCCACGCGGGCGACCTTGATGCACGGGATCGACGATCAGTCGCAATTCCTTGGTGCCGGCGACGAGTGCGATGCGTCCGGTGTCGCCGACTTTTTTCGAGCCCACCAACACCTTGCCGTCGAACACCGAGATCGCGGCGTCGTTCGCTTTGACAACCTGCACCGACGGACGCACGCAACCGCCGCTGCCGACGCCGGCGTCCAGCCCAAACCGCGTGCGAAAGGCGGTCGCGTTGGTCGGCAACGCAAATCGCAACTCGTGAAACGCACTCACGCCGAAACCCCAACCGAAGCCGGTTTGGTCCGGGCCGATAAAGAGCGGAGTCGATTGGACGCTTTTGTTGGTTTTCCAGACCCAAGCCGCGCCGAACGTCGGTCGATGCGTCACACTGGATGGAAGAATGAGCGACAACGGCACTTGATGCGGCCAAAAGAAACGCCAGGTCTTGATTTGGCGAAAACGCACGTAGAGCGGATCGAGACTCCACGCCGGTTGAATCAACTGATACCAGTTATCCGCCTTATTCTTGTCTCCGCGAAACGCCGGTTGAAATCGTTCCGTCGATGTGGTGGCGACCAGTCCATTCGCCGTTTCCACTTGCATCAAGCGAGCCGAACCCGACGGCGTCAATACCGCGAGTTGACCGAATAGGCCGTCCCACGAGTCGCCGGTCGGCAAGTGGATTTCGGCAAGCTGATCGTAGGGCAACGGCTTGAGTCCATCTTCGGTGAGCGCGTTGACTCGCGTGCGTTCCCATCTCAGGGATCGAAACTTCACGGCCCGCCCGTCTCGCAAGAACGCCGTGCCGGGGACCAGCCCGCGACTCGATCGCTGTTCCCAAACGACTCGCCGCAACATGGATGTCCGCACGCGGACGGCGGGTGGCGTTCCGTAGTCCGGCCAATTGAGTTCGACCGTCGGCTCGATCAGCAATGTGGCGGCACGTTGCGTCCATGCGGATTCTTGGCCGGTCAACGCGCCGGCGATGCGACCCGGTAATCGATCACCGCCGACGAACTCAACGAATCCCAAAGCGTCGGTGGCCGAATCGTCGACCGCTGTCGGCATCGGCGATTTGGCGGGGGTGGTTCCATCCTGTGTCGTATCGAGAATCCAACGGACGGGATTGGTGTCGTGAAATATGAACTTGCCGGCGAGACTCGGTTTGTTGGCCGGATCGGCCCACCCAGCGATTTCCGGCGCGGAGACTCGAGTCCCGTCTTCGAGCATCGCCGAGTAGCGATTGGCGATGGCGTCCGCTGCCGACGTGGACGATGACACCGCGAATACGAGCACCGAGCAAGCCAACGGTCGAAACCCAAGTTTGTGGCGTCCGCATCGGAATTGACTCACGTCGTTCATGCCGTCCTCGTTTCCATGCGACGGTTAAACGACGCCGCTTCGCCGCAGTTCTGTAGGCAAATGCGCAAGAAAACAACAATTCGCGGGCTTGTCGTTCGACCGGTAACTTCTGGGGTTCATAACGAAGTGTCAACGTCCGACCCAGGGTGCGCGCGACCCATCGCTTTGTTGTGGAACTCCCGCCCAGTTCAGCACGAACCCAGACTAGCACGCACGGGACTCGAATTGTCAGCGACAGCACGACAAGGAACTCGCCACCGCCCCGTAACCGACGCGGGGTTTGACCGTCAAGATTCGCCACACCTAGAATCCGCCGCTTGGCCCGCTTCCGGCTTTCCGTTTTCCTCGCGCGAACTAGATCGCATTCCGATGTCCCGCAAGTTTCTCAAACAGTTCCATGATGGTGAATCGGTTAACGAGATCTTTCTGCTCGCCGACAAACAACTCCGAGCCAACCGTAACGCGGACCTGTATCTCCTGGCGACGCTCCGCGACAACACCGGTCAAATCAACGGCATGATGTGGAATGTCACCGAGGAAGCGGTGTCGCATGTGACCAGCGGCGATTTGGTCCGAGTGAAAGGCAAGATTCAGCTCTATCAAGGCGGTTTGCAAATGATTCTGAATTACATCGCCCCCGTCGCCGCCGATGACTACGACCCCGCGGATTTTCATCTCGGGACCAGCAAGAACGTCGACTTGCTGCTCAACAAGCTGAATGAACTCTTGGATTCGATCAGCGACGACCATCTGCGCGCGGTGATGAATGCCTTCGTGGCGGACAACGAACTCATGGCCGCGTTTCGGATGGCCCCCGCCGGCATCAAGGTGCATCACGCCTATCACGGCGGACTGTTGGAACACGTCGTCAACATGATGGAGGTGTGCGAT
>JAQBZS010000480.1 GCA_027622115.1 Planctomycetota bacterium
AACGTCTGGCCGCAGTTCGAGCTTGTTGCACGGCGGGCAAGAGCAACGCCACAAGAATCGGCGCGACTGCGGCGTTATGGCCGATCATCGGAAACGCCGGCAACGATTGTCGCGAGTGGCAGTGAATCCCGTTCTCATTGACCGTGGTAACAACGACGTTGGGGAACAACGGTCGAGCAACAGCCTCGGCGGGTGGTAGGTCTGCGACGGAGAATGGGATTTCTGCACCCGCTCCCAACACGCCGGTTTGTCGCAACCCCGCTTGCACAAAACCCATGACCCACGGTGCCGCGCCGAGCAGGGCTCGGTAACTCTTCCGAGGATCGACAACAGTAATCGATACGAATTCCTTGGGCAGTTCGTCGAACGCGGCCCTGTAGCTGGCCGACGGCTTCCAAGTCGCCAGGCCGATGTGATTGCCTTTGCGCTTGTTGTCCAGTCGCAGCAGAAACGCTTCGACGGTTTGTGGCATGAGGCCCACCACCAGCCACTCGTCATCCACGGCATACGCGGGATTCATGAATCCGCCGCCCACTTCAAACGTGACGATCTTGCGGCCATGCTTGTTGGTCGAACGCACGGACAACGCGTTCGGATCGGCGAGCGTTTCGGCGACCGTGCCGGTCACGACGTCGAGCGTCTTGCGGAGCATCACGGGATCTTTGACGGAAATCGCCAATCCGACGCCAATTCCCAAGAACGTCTGACGTGGATCGCCATAGATGCAAACCACATTGCCCAAAGAATCGAGCAGTTCTTTCTTCGGATCGAATTGCAGCAACTGCGGCAAGAAGGCCAGGACACCCTCAACTTGGGCGGCGGCATCCGGCGGACCCAACGACGCGACGTCCTTGGCCATTTGAACCGTCGTGTCGAATGCTTTGGACCAATCGACGCTGCACACGAAGAATCCATTCGTTTCAAAGGGGAGCGGCGGCAGATCGTCAATCGTGATCGGCTTCTGATCGGCATAAGCCATCAGGCCTTTTTTCTCGCCGGGAGATTCCATGATGGTTTCGGACCACATGGCTCGGCCCTTGTAACCCGATCTGGCCACGATCGCTCCGAGACTGTCGAGACCAAGTTTCTTCAGCACCTTGTTGGGCGTCACGATATCGATGTCGGGATCGGGGATCGGAATGGGGATCTCGCCGAACTGACTGCGAAGCGTGCCGAAATCCAGCCAACTCAGGGTGGTCACTTCGAATTTTGCGTCACCGTTGTACTTCTTCCACAAAGGGCTGGTGGTGATGTTGGGGGTCTTGTTGGTCGCAACCGAGATCGACTTGTTGACGGCATCGGCACCGATCGCCACCACCAAGTGACCGCCTTCGTTCCACCATCCCAATTCAATCGGCGCGCCGGGAAGCATGCCGGATGTGACTTTCCGGCCTTCGACGGTCTTGGTGGTGAATTCAATTTCACGCTCGGCCGCTTTCTTGACGAAGGCACTCAGCGCCTCTTCAAGATTCGCGCCCTTGTGAATCACGATCGTGCCATACGGAATCGGTGGCCCGCCGGGACCGGGAGCCGGAACCGACATCCCGAACGAGAAGCCGTTCTCGAGAATCTGTGACAAGTGGCCCTTGATGTCCCCAACTTGCGCGGCGGCACCCGATTGGGCCAAGGCGAAGTCGAATCCTTTCTTCAACACGTCAATCAGGCCCGTGCGATAGAGAGCGTCGTACGCGGCGGTTTTTTCGAAGGATTCGCGATGCAAGCCGTTTCCATCCCAACCCAGGTAGATCACGGAATGCGGCAGCAGCGTTTCCGGCGCCGGAGCGTTGGCTTCCGGTTGTGCATGCCCGGAAGACAGGAAACAGAGCGTGACACAGCTTGCGAGCAACACGCCACTGATGGCTCGTGAACGAAGGGAAGACATGGTGCGACTCCATCTGAAAGGTGCAGGCCAACTTGGAAACTGTCGATTCGTGGAAGCGCGGGCTGCCTGCCTGTTTGGGAAGATTTGGGCAAAAACAGGCCAGCAACCCGTGCTTCGTCGACAGTCCCTTGGCGGATGCGGTGAACTGTCCAAGCAAGTCCGCAGTATGACACCGCACTTTGGAATCGCAATCGAAAACTCGTTGGGATATGTGATCATGTTTTGACATTGCGACGCGGTGGCGCCAACACGAATGTCGCGGCCACCAACAGACCGAAGGCCGAATAGATCACGGTGAACACCCAAGGCTCGGCATCAAAAAACAGCAGATCATGCACGAGGTTGGCGATGAAGTCGCCTTGGTAAGATTGATCGCCGGACAGCTCGCGGAGCCGCTTTTCCCAGACGGTGAGCGGGCAGGTGATCCCCAACCAGGATTCGGCAACCACGATCACGATCATGGCGAGATGCACAAGGCGAAACTTCAGGTTTCGAACCCAATTCGATTTCCGAATGATACCGACATAAATCGCGACCAAGCCCAGCACGATGAACATCGCATAAGCCGAGTGCAGGACAACAACCGCATCGGCCGCGAATCGGTAGAAAAGTTGCATGAATTCGGTCTCGCACTTCGGTGGTGGTCGTCGGGCAGGGGTTTCGGTTCTCAGAAATCGCGGGCAACTGCCGACTCTCTTGTTTCTCGTGTCGGCGTGCATCACCTTGCGGTGGACGATTTTTGATTTTCGATTTTCGATTTGAGAGCGCCACGTTCATTAGCTGTTTGGGCACAAATAAAAGGGATCACATGAATCGCATCGCTGTTCTGATTGCTTTCTGTGCAAGTTTATTCCCGGGAAAAATCGCCGATGCCAAGCTGCCAAACGTCGTCTTTTTTCTGGTGGACGACTTGGGCTACATGGACATCGGAGCCAACAACGCCAACACATTCTACGAAACACCCAACGTCGACCGGCTCGCGGCGAGCGGGATGCGATTTACGAATGGATACGCGGCCAATCCCGTTTGCAGCCCCACTCGATACAGCATCATGACGGGCAAGTACCCTTCGCGTATCGATGCCACCAACTACTTCTCTGGCACGCGTTCCGCGAAGTATCTACCCGCTCCCTTGAACGACCGCATGGGACTTGAAGAAGTCACTCTCGCCGAGTCCTTCAAAGCCGCCGGCTATCAAACCGCGTTTCTGGGCAAGTGGCATCTCGGTCCCACGGAGGAGTTTTGGCCCGAGCATCAGGGGTTCGACATCAACGTCGGTGGTTATAGCCGCGGTGCGCCCGCCGCTGGATATTTCTCGCCGTACAAGAATCCACGACTCGCGGACGGGCCGAAGGGCGAGCACCTCACCGCTCGCCTGACCGATGAAGCGATCAAGATTCTCGATAAGGTCAAAGGCAAACCGTTCTTGTTGTATCTGTCGTTTTACACCGTCCACACGCCGTTGCAGGCTCCCAACGATCTCGTGGAAAAGTACCGCCGGAAAGCCGAACGCCTGGGCTTGAATGACAAGCCCGAATTCGCCGACGAAGAACAAGTCTGGCCGGTCAAGCAGGCGCGTCGTGTGCGAATCTTGCAAAAGCACGCGGTCTATGCGGCGATGGTCGAGTCCATGGACACCAACATCGGGCGAGTGTTGCACAAGCTGGATGAATTGGGCCTCAGCCAGGATACCGTGGTCTGTTTCACGGGCGACAACGGTGGGCTATCCACATCCGAAGGTTCACCAACGTCGAATCTGCCACTCCGCGGCGGCAAGGGTTGGTTGTACGAAGGCGGCATTCGCGAGCCCTTCTTGATTCGTTGGCCGGGCGTCACCAAACCAAACAGCACCAGCGACGAACCGGTGATCTCCACCGACTTCTATCCCACACTTTTGGAGATCGCCGGGCTCGACCCCAAGCCGAAACAGCATTTGGATGGTCGGAGTCTGGTGCCATTGTTGAAGCAAACCAGTGGCGTCAACCGCGACGCCTTGTATTGGCACTATCCGCATTACAGCAACCAGGGTGGATTCCCGGGCGGCGCGGTCCGCATGGGCAACTTCAAACTGGTCGAGCGGATCGAAGATGGTCGCGTCAACTTGTACGACCTCTCCAACGACGTCGGTGAACGCAACGACCTGGCCACACGGATGCCGGAACGCGTTGCGCGGATGCGGGCCGGACTTCACCAGTGGTATAAAGAAGTCGATGCGAAGCTGCTGCGAGCGAAGCCGAATGGCCCGGAACCTTGGCGACCATGACTGTACCTCGTCCGGTCGGAATTCGTCCGTCGAGATCAACAAACAGCCCATGCTTAGTGATGGCATTTAATGACGCAGGCAGCGGTGAAGGTTGTCGGCTATGCCAGGATGGCTTTGCCCAAAAAACGGGGACTGGCTTTAGCTTCAGAGTGCATCGAAGAGGATTGAACAGCTCGGAGAACGATGTCGAAGAAGCAAACGAAAGGACCGCGAGTCATGACTACGAACCGCGTTGTTGCCGTGCTGTTGTTTGGATTGCTTGCGATTGGACGTGTTTCGGCGAGTGATTGGCCGCAGCTCATGCGTTCTGCCGATCGAACCGGTGATGCGGCGGATGAGTCGTTGAAGTTACCGTTGGGGCTGGAAGCTCAGATTGAACTCGATGACGCCGTGACCACGTCTCCTGCCGTTGTCGATGGGCGAGCCTACGTTGTCGATCAAATGGGCACGGCTTACTGCGTTGACCTCGAAGCCGGCACGATTCGATGGAAGGTGAGTCCGGGTGGGACTGCCGCGTTTGGATCAAACACTTCGTCGCCGTGCGTGGCGCGGGGCCGAGTTTGCTATGGCACGACTGCCGGTCGGTTTCACGTTCTAGAGGCGGAAACTGGGCGAGTTATAAAGAATCTCGATGTCGAGGCTTCCATTACGGCGTCACCGACTAATGCGGGTGATCGTGTCTACTTTCAATCAACGAACGCCGTTGTCTATTGCGTGAACTTGGATGGCGAAGTGCTTTGGACGTGGGATCATTACGTTCGACATCAGCCTCCGCTCGAAGATCGGCTGAAGCGTTATCACCCCGGGAGTTACGACCGGCCACATTACGGCGGCGGCGAGATTGCGGTCAGCGATGGGCGACTCGTCACCGGCATCGGCTGGGATCATCTGTGTTTGGAAGACAAGGGCGACCGCGCGGAACTTAAGTGGTGCAATCGCGCGGCCTTGGGCAAAGACGACGGCATCCCCATGGCGTGCTCGATCTCGGATGGCTCGGTCTACACGGCGTGGCCGGGAGTTGATGGTGCCGGAAGCCTGCTGCGAGTTTCGCTCGCGGATGGTTCGTTCAACCGAAAGCAAGATCAACTGCATAACTTGTGGGCCATCACCGCAGCTCCGGCGGCACGCGGCTCGCTGGTTGTGTTCGGACGTCATGTCCGGGGCGTCACGGCGATGGAATTCGGCAAGCAAACGTTGTGGAGTTCCTATCACTGGTCCGACGTTGCCGACTACACACCGACGTTTGCTTCGCCGGTTTTGACGAAGGACCACTGCCTCTTCACCACGCTCAAGAGCGAGCTAATCGCTGTCCCGCTGGATGCTCGCGGCGATCGACTGTCGCGGCTCAAGCCGGCGGCGTACCGATTCCAGACGCCGAACCAAAAGATGATTGCCACGACTCCGGTCGTGTCGGATGGCCGCGTGGTTTTTGGTTGCGACGACGGTTTCTTGTATGTGTTGAGTTCGGACGGCCGCGGCGAACCACGGTCGAAGCGGACCGACTTGCACAAACGACGCAGTAAATTGGAGCCGGCGACCGGCAAGTCCTACGATTGGTCCACTCCAGACGGCGGACCATCGAACACGCGATTCGTCAATGACTCCAAACTGAAACCGCCGTTCAAACTGCTATGGGCCGTTCGAAGTTTCGGCTTGTTTCATCAGCCTGTCAGTGCTGCGGGCGAGGACATTGTCTTCGTCTCGATGGCGGGAACGGTGGCGTGCTTGGAGCAACAGACCGGGCGGATACGATGGCGAATGCGATTGCCGCGGCAGTCCACGCAGTTTCAAGGTGTACTGTGTGCCGACGGCCGGATTTACATCGCTCGCCCACTTCAAGCTCGGCAGCCTTATACAAGCGGACTGTGGTGCATTGACCAGGAAACCGGCGAGACGCTGTGGCGAAACGACATCGGCACGGGCACGAGCGGTGTCTCGAAAGGGCCGCC
>JAQBZS010000481.1 GCA_027622115.1 Planctomycetota bacterium
TGGTTTGCTGATGACGCACCAACGGTTTACGACCTCGACACACCCTACAGTGAATAATCCGGGCTAGCGCAGCGACTTGGGTGGCGAGAGGATTTCATTGAGGATAATGGCTTCGCGTATCCGCGCCGGATCGCGTAGCAAGTTCCCAAACGGACCGCGATCTTCAACCGTGCCCAGCGTCGATGCCTCAAGACGATCCGCAAAATGCTGCCGTACACTGGCGTCCACGCTCGAACCGGACGCCTTGGCTTTACCGCGGATGTGCTCGTCCATGTACTCGGCCACGTGCTGCTGCAAGCCGACACCTAAATTACTGGAGAGCGGGTCGGCTCGATTGGCGAGGCTGTCGCCGGGGCGAGTCGGGCGCGGCTGTTGCTGCGGCTGACGCTGATTGACGGCGCGATTCTGACGAGTCGGTGGACGACGGCGCCGAGGCTGTCGGCGACCCGACTCCGAGACCACGACGATTTCGTCATCCATCGTCAATTCCTCCATTCGGCGTGCCTGTTCACGCTGAGCATGTTCGCGCCTCGCCTGCTGTAGACGCTTTCGCTCGCCTTCGTCGGATTCATCCTGAACCGGTCGACGCCGCGGCGACCGCGCCGGCGCTTCCTTGTTGGCATTGGCGCTCGAAAGGTTGGCGATCCAACTGATGATGGCGATGACCACCATGACGACGGTGCCAATCGCTCCGGCGTCAATGGCCAACACAAATTGCCGTGAAAGATCGATCATTGGCTGTCTCGATGAATACGTGTCACGACTCTGAAGCCGAGGCTGCGAAACGAGGCCGGTCGATCACACGCCCGCTCCACCCGACCGCGCACTATCGCCGGCGATCGAGGCCCGCATACTGGTATCGGCCTGCACATTCTTGAGTTGATAGTAGTCCATCAATCCAATCTTGCCTTCACGAAATGCATCCGCGATCGCCTTCGGGACTTGGGCTTCCGCCAACACCACCGCAGCTCGGTTTTCGGCCACCTTGGCCACCATCTCCTGCTCGCGAGCCACCGCCGCAGCGCGAAGTTGCTCGGCTTTCGCCTGCGCGACTCGCATGTCGGCCTCGGCCTGATCGGCGGAAAGTCGAGCCCCAATGTTCTCGCCCACATCAATATCGGCAATATCGATCGATACGATTTCGTAGGCGGTCTGTGCTTCCAACCCCTGATTCAGCACCGTTCGCGAGATCTTGTCGGGATTCTCCAGCACGGTCTTGTAGGACTGTGTCGAGCCAATCGCCTGCACGATGCCCTGCCCGACTCGGGCGATGATCGTTTCTTCCGTGGCTCCGCCGATGAGCTGTTTCAAGTTGGTGCGCACAGTCACGCGGGCTCGAGCCTTCAATTGAATGCCGTCGTCCGCCATGGCGTCGAGTGTGCCGGCGGTGCGGTTTGGATCCGGACAATCGATGACCTTGGGATAGACGCTCGTCCGCACGGCTTCGAGCAAATCGCGGCCAGCCAAATCGATGGCCTGAGCAACCTGCCAGTCCAATTCGATCTTGGCTTTCGTGGCGGCGATCAAGGCACGAATCACGTTGGGGACGTTGCCGCCGGCCAAGTAATGTGCCTCAAGTTGCTCGGTACGAATGGGAAACACTCGCAGCACGCCCGATTGCACGGCCATGATTTTGGCTCGCACGATGACCGTCGGATTCACTTTTCGCAGGCTCATCATCACGAGACTCAGGAAGCTAATCCCCGCGTGCGTCATCTTGCACTGGATCCACAGCCCGAAGTATCGGGCGAACACCAGTAAAAAGACAAAGAGACCCAGGACGCAAATACCGACTCCAATGAGCACCGGCAGCTTGACTTCGGCCAACACCAGTTCAAACATCATCTGGTCCATCATTCGTTCATTTCCGATTCAGGAATCTCAAAGTCCAACGACGGTTCTGTCCGCTGCACAACGTCTCTCTCTACACCGTCTCTCTCAAGTCGTGCGATCTTCTCGGTGTGTTCGCGAATCGTTGAGGATTCGCGCGGAACATACCGACGCACCATCAAGCGATTTGCATTGACCGCCACGATTTCGACG
This sequence comes from Planctomycetota bacterium, assembly GCA_027622115.1. Lineage (GTDB taxonomy): Bacteria > Planctomycetota > Planctomycetia > Planctomycetales > Planctomycetaceae > JAQBZS01. Next base: position 2,044 of record JAQBZS010000481.1, read on the forward strand.
GACTCACCTCGATCAATGAGGCTGCCGCCCTGCGTGACGCAGTGATGACGTTCGTTTCCGACGACAACGAAACCACCGGGAGCAAGCAGAGTATCCGCTCGACCGACCTGCCCCACAAGTTGCTTGAGGTGGATTTCCTCGTCGGCGTACGGAGTCACCTCTTCGCGGGTTGGGGCTTCAAGCAAGATCCGTTTGCCAAGCCGAGTTCGCGGCAGCAGGTAGAATGCGATCGAAACGGAACACATCGGCAACACGGCTGAACTCGCCACAAAGACCCAGAACACTTCGTTGTTGCTGGAAAACCATGCTTGGTACGCGAAAAACAGGGAGGCCAGTCCGATGATGGTGGCGAGGATCCCCAGGATCCCACCCGACGGCAAGAACACTTCGGAAATAATCACTGTCTGAGCAAGCATCAACAGCAGGATCGCAAACGTCGCGTTTTCCATCGACGGATTTTGACCTCCGAACCTCGGTTGCACGGATCGATTGATTTGAAGACGCGAGAGTCTAATCAATCGAATCGCGTCCACCACTCTGGTCGAGCTTGTCACTTGTCCTTGGATCCGCACGTCGCCACAAGCCTCGATAAATCGTTTCGCCTTCCTGGCGTTTCTTTCGCTCGAAACTGGTGAGATAATCCATGTCGTGTTCGGGTTCGCGGCCCTCCGCCGCGGTGAGCCGTTCGAAATCCGCGTGATGATCCATCAACGCCTCGACGGTTTCAAAGTAGTCGCCGACATCGGTCCACGAATGGACTTCACCGCCGGGTTGAACCACGCGTGCGAGTAGGTTTGCAAATTCGTCGGTGAACAGCCGTCGGCGTTTGTGCTTTTTCTTCCACCACGGATCCGGAAAGTACACGTGCGCCGCCGCCACGCTGCCGGGCTTGATCATCCGAGACAACGCCAAACGGCAATCACCACCGATCACCCGCGCGTTCGGCAACTCGCGGCGTTTGAGTTTACGAGCCGTGTATCGACATTCCTTGAACACGATTTCCATGCCCAAATAGTTGCGATCCGGGTTGGTCTCGGCCGAATTCGTCAAGAACACGCCGCGACCGCAGCCGATATCCAGCTCGACGGGATTGTCGTTTCCAAACAGGGTCTGCCATGCCAAATCCGCTTCGTCGAGTTCCGTCAGAATCTGGAAGTACGGGTGTAAGAGGGCGTCGGTCGGGACTCGAGGCATATCGTGGTGGTTCCAAAACTACTCTGCTGTTTGACTTTGCCCAAGAGCGGGGACGGGCTCACTTCACAAGATCCCGCACATAGAGATTGGCGAAATCAATTGTCCCATCGGGAACAATGCGAAGCGGCCCGGATTCCGGCAGTCGATTGGCGACCGGCGGAATCGGAACATCCTGCCCGTTCACCGAAATGGTGACCTTGTTGCCGTCAACGGCACCTTCAAGCCGATTCCATTGGCCGGGCTTATTCAAAGGCAGCTTGTGTGGGCCGTCAGCGGTCAGCACAAGCGGCAGGCCGCGGGGACCGCGTAGCTGCAACAACGGCAGACCCGAGTCTTGCTTCAACCGAAAATCCATCACGAATCCAAAGTTGCCGTACGATTCGTTCGAGATCAGTGCCTTGTTGTTCGCTTGGGACTTGCCGTCATACGTCAACACCCAGTCGTTTGCTTTCCAATGGCCGGCGTTCTCCTTCGCCGTGTTCCAGCCGCTCAAATCCAAACCGGAATAGATGCTGCGATAGCCTCGATCGGCGATCGCGACGTGCTGCGGTTCGACGGGCGTATCCGGCAATTCGAGAACCTTGGCGTTGCGGTAGTGTACGATGCCGCCTTCGGATTCCAGACAGATGTAGCCTTTGCGTGGACTGCAATCCGAGCCTCGCGTGACGACTTTGCCGTTGACCGCCAGCGAGATTTCGCCGTCACGACATTCAATGCGGTAATGATTCCATTCCGGGCTGGGCTTGGAACGCGACTCGCTGGGAAAAGCCCGACTGCCGCCTCGGCCGTTGATGGGAGTCATCTTCGCTCCGTGGATCGGGAAGATGTCGCCGTGAGTCGTGTGGACGCGCGAATTGCCGTACGCATTCTCGAGCACCTGCACTTCGATCCCGCGATGGAACGGGACTCCACGAGCGGTGATATCGTCGGCCCAGATGAAAATGCCGGCATTGCCGCGCGGTTTCATGTGCCGCCATTCAATCTCCATGATGAAGTTCTGATACATTTTCCGCGTCCGAAGTTCGCCGATCGGTTTGCCGGAGCAGACCAACATGCCGTCCTTCAACTTCCAGGTTGCTTCCGGCGTGTTCGTTCTGACCCAGCCGTCAAGGTTTTTGCCGTTGAAGAGCGGCTTGAAATCTTGTTCTTCCTGCTGAGCCGGCGCGCGGTTTACGAGCAACAACAACAGCAGAACGACGGCTTGAATGGATCGCGAAGCAGTCATGGCTCATCCTGTTTCTGAGGGAATCAAGGTGGCAGCGAAGGCAGATCATAACCCGCAACCCGGCTCGCGCCACTCTGGCGATGTTTCACACCGACACGGCAGATTTGAGATTTGCTGCGAACCGTGGGTTGCGAGACTCTGGAACGGCGACCACGTTATTCTGCACGCAATCCAATTGGCGAGTTTTCTTGTCCCTTGACTGGACCTCCACAATGGCCAATCCGTTTGACTTTGGTGCTGCGGGCGACGGAACCACCGACGACACCGATGCTCTGCAACATACGCTCGATGCCGGCGATGGAGTGCTGGAACTCGCCAAGGGTGACTACCGCGTCTCGCGACCGCTGTTGCTGGATCTAACTCGGCAGGGATATGGGGCGGTGGTCGGCGTCGGTGGAACCGCTCGATTGATCATGACTGGTCCAGGCCCGGCGCTTCGCATCCTGGGCGACCATCGCGGAACCGCGCAGCCATCGTCCGTCAAACCCCACACGTGGCGACGCGAACGGATGCCGACCGTGCGCGGTATCGGCATTCTGGGAGAACATCCGGAAGCGGTCGGCATCGAACTTCGCAAAACGATGCAGACCACGATTGCGGAAGTGCTCGTCCGCCAATGCCGGATCGGGATTCACTTGGTGGAACGCAATCGAAATTTCGTGCTCAGCAATTCGCACTTGTACGACAACCATGTCTATGGGCTGTTCTTCGACCACTGCAACCTGCATCAGATCAACGTGATCGGCAACCACATCAGTTACAACAAACGCGCGGGCATCAAGTCGCTGAACGGCGACGTGCATAACCTGCAAATCACGGGCAACGACATTGAATACAACAACCGCCCCGGCCAAGACACACCAACCGAAGGCGGTGCCGAAATTGATTTCGAAGCACCCGACGGAGTGATCAGCGAAGTCACGATTTCCGGCAACACGATTCAGGCCACCATCGAACCGGGCGGTGCCAACGTGCGGATTCTTGGGGCCGCGACGAATACCGTCCGGCGGGCTCGTTTGATCGCGATCACCGGCAATGTGCTCGGCAGCCAAACGCGAGGCATCGATCTCCGCAACGTGCAACGCATCGCCATCACGGGCAACACGATTTACGACTCGACCGAATACTCGCTGTGGGCTCAGTCCACGTCCGGCTTGTCTGTTTCCGGTAACACCATCGTCTGGCGCGGTGAAGACGACGACCCACCTCGCGACGGAATCTGGCTGGAGGACTGTGATTGCGGCTCGCTGTCGGGATTGGTCACGCAGCGACTTTGCACGGGGACGGCTGATCGAGGCGGCGGGATCACGTTGGTCCGCTGCCGAGATATTTCGGTGAACGATTGCCAGGTCTTGGACCCGCTGATTCGCGGTATCGAGTTGGAAGATTGCGAGCGGTGCAGAATCTCGAACAACTCGATCGTCGATCGCCGCAAGATTCCGAAGATGTTGCAGGGCATTCGAGTGAGCGGTTCGTCACGTCTCAATGTGCTCAATGGCAACATGATCGGCGGAAGCGTCAAGTCCCGCATCGAGGCTTCGCTCAAGTCGGCGATCGTGAATGACAACTTCGAAGTCTGAGGCCAAGTGGGGGACGGCGCTGAAATCAAACCGGCATTTGGCATGC
>JAQBZS010000482.1 GCA_027622115.1 Planctomycetota bacterium
TGAAACCATGTTACTTGGGGAACTTCCGGATTTGCGTGAAACACAGTCTGGGAAAGACTTGATCCAGATTGGCCGAGACGAAGGTCGAGACGAAGGCCGAGACGAAGGCCGAAACGAAGGGCGAGTTGAAGGTGTACGTGACGCGCTCTTGATGCTTTTTGGTCATAAACATCAAATCGACGGCAGTCTTCGCGAAAGAATCGAACGCGCGAAATCAGTCGAAGAACTGAATGAAATGCTGGAGCGGTTCCTGGATACCGGAGACGTATCGACGTTGTAGAACTTGTCGTCGGCCAAACTCTCGGGTGAATTGGCATGTGACACCCGAACAGGTCGTCGTTGATTGGCAGCCGGTCGAGACGATCGGTAGCATTATTCGAGTGTCGTCCAGGATTCTTCGGCGATGCGCCCAACACCCTCCAGCAGGCCGCCACCTTTCCCTCCAACGGCCTGCTCAAGACTCCCACCTGCTGCGGGTTACTGTGAAGTCAAACCCGAGCCGCGAGTACACCGCATGAACCGATCCGTACTGTTTCCATGTGTGGCGTTGCTTGTTGTTTGTGGATTCCCGCTCGTCGTTCACGGCGAAGAATTGCGAGACTCGATTGATCACCAGCTCGCCGCTGCCTGGAAGGCCAACGGCATCGAACCCGCGAAGCCCTCGTCGGACGGCGAGTTCTTGCGGCGCGTCCATCTGGATTTGCTCGGTACGATTCCCACGCATGACGAAGCCGTTGCGTTTCTCGATGACACGCGTGCTGATAAGCGCAAGTTGCTGATCGACCGACTGTTGAACGACCCACGATTTGCAGAGCATCAAGGCGAAGTGTGGGACATGGTGCTGTTCGGCCGGAATCCACCCGGCTACGGCACGGATAAACGTGATGAGTTTCAAGCCTGGCTTCGCGATCAGTTCGCCAAGAACACGCCGTACGATCAGTGGGTCAAGGCGATCTTGCGTGCCGAAGGAAACACCATCGACAACGGCGCGCCGATGTATTTCGTGCAGTACCGCAACGAACCGGAAGAAGCGACGCAGGCCGTGACCCAAACGTTTCTCGGAGTTCAATTGCAGTGCGCTCGCTGTCACGATCATCCCTTCGAGCCGTGGACTCAGTTGGACTTCTACGGCACGGCGGCCTTTTTCGCTCGGTTGCGAGTGGTCGACATCGGCAAGAAGAACAAGCTCACGATGTATGCCATCGGCGAACGCAACACGGGCGACGTGCTGTTCACCGGCCCGACCGCGGAGCAAGTCGTCGGCAAGAAGGGCGAACCCGTCAAACCGAAGTTCTTGCAGGGTGAGCCGTTGGTCGAGCCGGAATTGTCGGCCGATTTCAAGGAAGACCGCAATTTCCCCAACGGCAAAGTTCCGCCGAGCCCGAAGTTCTCTCGCAAGAACCAATTGGCGGATTGGATCGCTCGGCCGGGCAATCCGTATTTCGCCCGCGCGGTGGCGAACCGAATCTGGGCTCAGTTCATGGGACGCGGGATCGTGCATCCGGTCGACAACATGAGTCGGTCCAACACGCCGAGTCATCCGGAATTGCTGGATCAACTGGCGCGCAACATGGTCGATCACAAGTTCGACCTGAAGTGGTACATCCGCGAGTTGGTCAACAGCCGGGCCTATCAACTGTCCGGGTCGGGGCCGGTCGAGGCCGCGATGCCGCAGTGGTTTGAGCAAGCCCGCACGCGTCCACTGTCCGCCGAGGAATTGCTCGACGCCTGGAAGGTTGCGATCGGTTGGGACGGAATCGAAAAGTCATCGGGAAAGAAGGCTTCGGAGGATCGTTATTCACCGCTCGGTTCCGGATATCTGGTGCAGTTTCTCGGGCGACCGAATAATGGCGTCGGCGATTTTCAAGGAGGACTGCACGAGCATCTATTCTTAAATAACGGCGGGATCGGCTCGCTGCTGTCACAATCGAAAGGCGGTCTGCATCATTCGCTGTTGAATTCAAAAGCTCCGTGGACCGAACGCGTCGATCAGCTTTACTTGGCGATGTTGAGCCGCCGACCTGTCAAAGACGAACAAGAGCGGTTCGTCGAGTTTCTGAGCGCCGAAGAGAATTCCAGTGGCCGGCTGCAGGAAGCCATCTGGGTGTTGATGACGTGCAGCGAGTTTCGATTCAATCACTGAAATCGTGGACCGCGGATCACATTCACCGGCATAACTCCGTGCCCATCGCCACAAGGGTAAAACCAATGACAACAACACCACGACCTGAAGCTCAACGACCTGCCATCGGACATTTGTCTCGGCGTGCCTTATTGAAGGGCACCGTGGCCACGGCTAGTGGCGGTGCTCTGATGAACTGGGGCAGTCTGTTCAATTCCGCTTCCGCTGCGGAAGGCGTTCAGAAACAACAGAAACGCTGCATCTTGCTGTGGATGAACGGCGGAGTCAGCCAATTCGAAACGTTCGACATGAAACCCGGTCGACCGACGGGCGGTCAGTTTCGCCCCGTTTCCACCAACTTGCCGGGGATTCAGGTTTGCGAACTGTTGCCGAAGATCTCGCAGAACATGGACAAGCTGGCGGTCATCCGTTCCATGCGGACGTCACAAGTCGACCATCCCGGCGGCATCCACTTGATGCACACCGGCTACTCGACCGCCGCCAATATCCGCTTCCCCGAGATCGGCGCCGTGGTTTCGAAGTATCTGGGCCGCGAACGCTCGGACCTGCCGAACTTCATCAAGATTTTCTCGCACGGCAACAGCGGCGCGGGATTTCTCGGACCGAAGTATTTGCCGTTTTCGCTGAGCCCCGAAGGACGGCTGCCCACGTTTTCTACGTCGAACAGGAATTCCGAATTGGAATCACGGCGGAACGGCCTGCGGAATTTTGTGGAAGACGTCTTCGCCCGCGAACACAAGGCGGAAACGGCACGCATGCATCGCGAAGCGTACGAAGCCGCTCGCCGATTGCAGAATGTTCATCAGGTGTTCAACATCGATGACGAGTGGGAAAAGAATCGCGATCTCTACGGCGACTCGGCGTTCGGTCGCCGCTGCTTGTTGGCTCGCCGCTTGATCGAAGAGGGCGTGCCGTTCGTCGAGGTCGGGCAGAGCAGCTACGACTCGCACGCGGACAACTTTGTGTGGCATCGCAGTTTGCTGCCGCCGATGGAGCATGCGTGGGTCGGCCTGATGACGGATTTGGAGCAGCGGGGATTGCTCAAAAATACGCTGATCGTGTGGATGGGCGAGATCGGTCGCACGCCGCGGATCAACAACCGCAGCGGACGTGATCATTACGTGCGATCCTGGAGCACGGCGCTGGCGGGTTGCGGTGTAAAGGGCGGGCTGGTGTATGGGGCGTCCGACAAGGACGGCATCGACGTGAAGGACAACGCGGTCACGGAAGGCGACTTCTTTGCCACGATCTATCAGGCGTTGGGCATCGATCCGAAGACCGAGCACTTCACCGGAGTGCGGCCGATTCCGATTGCTCCGTTTGGGTCCGAGGTTGTGAAAGACATTCTCGCCTGATCAACACTGCATGCTGCGTGATTCATTGGTGTAGCCGAAGTCGCCAGGCTTTGGTTTGCACTGCGACAGTTATTCTTCGGCTAAACTTAAGCCGTTTTGGCGCTAGCCACGGTTCTGGTTCAGCGTGGGAAAACCGGGGCTAGCGCCCAAACGGCTAATCTGCAACGACATCCGGCAAACTGGCGCTCTCCAACCAAGGAATCGACATGCCTGATTTGAAACCCACGAACGCCAAGCAGGTCTGGAAGCTTCAATTCGAAGGCGCGTGGCCGACGTCGGTCGCGTTCTTGGGACCTCGACGAGTGGTCGCCGGCAACCGCGACGGCGAAATGTTTGTCTGGGATTTGCCGGATCAGTCGTCCGTCAAACCCGCCGAGGACAAGGCTGCGTCCAAGACAAAGTCTGCGGCAAAGGGCAAGCAGGACGAAGGCGAAAACATCGCGCCGGTACGTCGCCTGGACGGGCACACCAACGGCATTTCTCGACTGGTTTCCACCGAAGACGGCAAGCTGCTGGTATCGGCAAGCCAAGACCACACCGTCCGCATCTGGGAATCCGCCGCGCCGCCGTCCGGCAAAGCGGACGTCGTGCTTGACCGCGCATCGCGAGAAAAGGAAACCAAACAACTGCCGCAAGACAAGCGACAAGCATTCATCGACGCACCCGGCGTTTCAGTCGCAACGCAGGATGCCGCAGCGGTGCTGAAAGGTCACGACGATTGGGTGAACGCGCTCGGCATTAGCCGAAACGGTCAGCGGCTGATCAGTGGCGACGCTCGCTCGAAAGTCGTCGTTTGGGATTTGCCCGCGCGGAAAGAAGTTGCGAATTGGGTCGGGCACGCGTGGAACGGGATTGTGGCCGCCGGCCTGGCTCCGGACGGTCAAACGGCGCTGGTTTCGGAATTCACCTACAAGCGAGACGACTTCGACATTCCGGCGCCGGCCCTCAAAGTTTGGAATGTCGCCGACGCCACGGAAAAACTGGACATTCTCAAAGTTCACATTCCCAAGCTTGACGCCAAGGCGTCGACCTATGGAGCGGCGAGTGTCTGGAGAAGCTTCATCAAGGGCGGGTTGATCGCGACGGATTATTCACCGGACGGCACGCTTGTCGCGGTGGGTCAGGGTGGAGAAACCGACACGGGCAAGGTGCATCTCTTCGACGTCAAAACGGGCAAGCTGGTCCGCACGGTGTCGGGGCATCAATACGGTGTCTGCGACGTGAAGTTTTCGGTCGATGGCAAGTATGTCCTCTCCAGCGGCCGCGACACGGTCTTGCGCATCTGCCAAGTCTCCGACGGCAAGGAAGTCGCCGCACTGGGCAAGGCTCGCGGCGGCCAGTTCAAGGACTGGTTGTCCGGCATCGCGATTTCGCCCGACCAATCTATGATTGCCGCAGCGGACATTGCCGGATACGTCCACGTGTGGCAATTGCAGGGTTAGACCCCGGAAAGTGACAAACTCGTACTTCCTTAGAACGCGTAACAGAAACAAGTTCCCGAATGTGAGCCGCGACGCGTCAGCGGTCGGGCAGCCCGAGGCCTTACGGCCTTCGGCTCACCGTTCAGCACCTCTGTCACGAAACGGGAACTTGTTTCTGAACGCTTCCTTACGGATGGGAACCGTCTTTTGCCATGTTCCATATCCAACTCGTGGGAACCGCCCCGTTGGCATACGCGCGGCCGGCAAGTTGCTGCAGCCGCAAGCTCGGCACGTCGTCGGGTGTCGATTGCAGCACTTGAGACACCGAGCGAATGCAATCGCCGAATTCACCGTCTTCGAATGCGACGAGGGCGGTTTCATACAGGGCTCGTAGACGGTCACCGTTTTGCGATTCGGATCCTTTGAACTGGTGCAGTTGCAGTACGCCCTCGACTTCGGTCAGCCGCACGCCGCCCAGACGCCGGGAACAACCTTTCCCGTTCACCAATTGCGACGTACTTCCGGTGATCACGGTGGAGACACCCGCCAACTCGGTGGCATCAATCAGCCGACGCATCCGAGGCAGCGTGTCGCCGATCGGGCCGTAGCGGAACCGACCGGGCATGCCGTTCGGTCCCACAATCGTGGTCTCCGAATGAATGCACAGCGTCGGGCACAAGTGCTGATTCAGTCGATCCAGCCACTCGCGATCATGCGACTCGATCACTTCAAGAATTCCGGGGATCGTCCGGCATGCCAGGGCGGCATGGTCGTCGCGAGGGATCGGGGCTCCCCACAGGATTGTGACTTCTCCTTCCGCGTAATCCAGCAGCGTGCCCAATTGTTGTTCAATCACTTCCGCGAGCGCCGACAACAACTGTTCGATGCACTTGCTCGCGGTTCTCGGCTTCAGCCGACGATTGAGGATGGCGTAATTCTTGAGCCGAATCATGCCGACCGTGACGTTCATCTTTTGCGGGTCGAGCAAGTCTGGGAATTTGCGCAATTCCTCTCGCATCGGCAACGCGAAATAGCTCGTGTCGTCGATCACATCCGAATCCGCGCCGGCGTCGCCGAGTTGATCGTTTCGAGCCAACATCGCGGACAATGACGCGGCGATTGTTTGCATCAAGGTGGCTTCGAGTTCCGTGATGTCGTGACGCGGAT
>JAQBZS010000483.1 GCA_027622115.1 Planctomycetota bacterium
AACCCGCCGCAGTACAAATCGCGCGAGCACCAGCGGAAGGCTCTCGATCAACTGGCCCTGCTGAATGCTCGCCACGCGGCACAACACCCCGAGCACGCGGAACTCGCCGCACGCATGGAGAGCTACGAATTGGCCTATCGCATGCAAATGTCGGTTCCCGGAATCATCGATCTCGAAAGCGAACCAAAGCATGTGCAGCGGGCCTACGGTCTGGAGCGAAAGGAAACCGCGGCGTTCGGGCGGCAATGTCTGATGGCTCGCCGACTGGTCGAAAAAGGCGTGCGGTTCGTGCAGATCTTCTCCGGAGGCTGGGACAGTCACGACTATCTAGAGCAAGGTCATTCATCCCGAATTGCCAGTGTCGATCAACCGATCGCGGCATTGCTCAAGGATCTGAAGGCTCGCGGCATGCTCGAAGAAACACTGGTGGTGTGGACCGGAGAATTCGGCCGCACACCGGACAACAACTACCGTGGCGGCGTGACCGCTCTGGGCCGAGGCCATAACGTGGACGCCATGAATATGTGGTTCGCCGGCGGCGGCACGAAACGCGGAGCGGTTGTAGGAGCCACCGATGACATCGCGTCGGAAGCTGTAGAAGTTGTTCATCCCATTCGCGACGTCCACATCACGCTGCTGCATTTGCTGGGTCTGGACGACAATAAGCTGACCTACTTCCACGCCGGTCGCTACAAGCAGCTTTCCCAGTTCGGTGGAGAGCTCATCCCCGAACTCCTGGCTTAGACACGTGCTTGTGCGCGATGTCGCGACTCGTTCGCCTGACTAACGGTTGGCGGGACGAACGGGGCATCAAGCAATTGGAACGATGCCGGTGCTGTTTCCGGCATCCCGCGATGTCTGGCGGGAACACAGGGAAGAATTAACCTAAATCATTTCGAATGTTGGGAACCTGAGACTGTTGTTGGATAAATACAGCGGTCATGTCCCAGCGACATCTCATTGCGCACACGACGCACCTCGCCGTAACTATCCATCGTCTACGTCCTCATTCAGGACCTTTATTTCAATGGCCGAACGACCCACATCGCGGTCGGAAAGGGCGCCGGACCGCCACTCCGGTGCATGTGATGATTAGCTTCGTTCACTTCGCGAAGTCGCTGCACCACGTCCAGTTCGCCTACGGTTTCGGCGAGTCGGCGGCTTCTTTTCGCGGGATCGGATGTGCGGGGCCGACTTCATGCAGTCGACCGTGCTTAAAGAAGTTGATGGTCATCTTGATGCTTTGTTCGTTGCCCATCAGGAACGAATGCAAGGCGTTGACGATCGCAAAATCCGCGCAACCCGGCAGTTTCGCGCTCTCCACCGCCACCGTTCCGTCATCGTCGCCGGGAACAAATGGATTGAAGCCTGTTTCCGTGTTGCGTCCGCCGGCGATGATTGCGAATTCGAATTCCGGAATCGGCAACTTCTTGATCAAACCTTGTGGATCCTCGACCAACTGCTGTCCGGCCGGTCCCATCACGGTGCGAAACAACACGTTGCCCTTGAATATGTCCGCCAAATTGGCCCCGTTGTTCGGCACGCCCAGCATTACCATGCGCTTGATCCGCTTGTCGTTGTGTTTCGACAAATAGCTGCGGACCAACAGACCACCCATGCTGTGTACGACGAAGTTGATCTCGTCGATGCCGTCCAGAGACTCGATGACGCTATGCAGGAATTCCGCCGAGTCTTCAATCTCGACTCGCGTGCTGGGGTAGTCGAAGCCAATCGTCGTGTAGCCCGCGTCGATCAGCGGTTGTTGCATCTTCTTGAATGACCGCGACGACCGCAGGATTCCGTGAATCATGACCACCGCCGCGCCCTTCATTTGCGGCAGTTTCTTTTCGGCCTTGATCTCTTCCAGCCGTTTCGCGCATTCGGGAAGTGTCCCACTCGCCATCGAGTAATTCTGGGGATCGAGCAAGCGGACATGACCTGTAAACACATTCTTCTGAATCCGCCAGCCGTGGAAAAACGCCAAGTCACCCCAGAATTGTCGACCGCCAAGAGTTTTCATGGGCACACTCACTGTTGTCGCGGGTTGCGGTGTGTCTGTGTTCGGTGTGTCTGTGTTCGGTTTTTCGAAGTCAGCGGCGTTTGTTTCCGTTTTGCCGGTTTCCGTCTTCGTCGCGTTCGACTCGCCGCGTTGGGATTCTTCGCTGTCCGATTTTTCTTGCTGGCCCGCCTCCATGCGAAACGCTTCCGGAATGCAACCGGATAGTCCGCCCAAACCGGCAAGAACGGCCACAAGTATGCGACCTGGCGCGAATCGAAGCATCATCAGACCACCGTGACGAGGAGAAATCGAAGCATGGCTCGGTTACCCGCGCAAATCTCACGCGGTTTCTCAAAGAACCCCCCCGTTTCATTGATCGAGCAGAATACTCCATCGAAGAACCGCTGCCAGACGGAAATCCGTTGCAGAAACTGCCTGTGTTCGGGCAGGGTTTCGGTGAGAGTATCCTCTTTGTGCTTCTGATTGCGGCGATCGTTGTGATCGACTCCTTCGAAGCGTTCGGCAACTCGTAATTTGAAACCTCCAAGTAGCACGGGACCACTGTCCAGTGACCACTCGGGACAATGGTCCCAAGCTACGTCTTGCGTCACTTGCTCGTCGTCACTTGCTTGACGCGTTTCAGCAGTTCCTCGATACGGGTCGCGACTTGAGCCAGGTCTGGGTTGGCGTCCGATTCCTTCATGAGTCGGAAGGTGAAATCCGCTTGCCACTGCTTCAGGATCTTGGCGAGTGACTCACGCTCCGTTGCCGTGTCCTGCTTGAGCCGAGCTTCAATCGCGTCGAGGTCTGCGTTCATCCATTTCGCCGCCTGCGTTCGCAATCGTTGAATTCCAGCTGGGTCGATACCGCCTCGTAGCGTGTTCACGCCGGAAACCAACAGGACGGTTCGAGCCGCCGCCAGCCGCCCGCCGTTTGCGACCGTCTCGGCAAACGTCTCGTCGGACGCGCTTGTGTCGGCATACATCTTGGCGGTGCCATGGACGTTATTTCGGAAGAGCGAACAAATCCGCGTTTGATGAGCGGGATCGACCTCTTTGCCCATCGCTTTCTTCAGCAAGTCTTTGAGCTGGTTACCCCACGTGGCCAAGCTTTCGGCGTCTTTGAGCCAACGTTCCGTCGGTCGACTGTCGTTGGTCTTGGTTGCCAAATCGTGTCCCTGTTGAAAATGAACAACCGACTGCTCGTACATCCCTTTTTGTTGCAGCGCTTTGGCCAAGCAACACTGGGCGTCGATCGAATCGGGATTCTTCTTGACCGCCTGCGTCAACACATCGACGGCTTCATTGATCGAGCTGTCTCGATGTTGTCCGAATCGCCGACGGAATTGTTGAAGTCCCGCGAGTCGGCTGCCCATGCCTTGTGGATCGCCGCCGTTCGTGCCGGGGGTGCCACGTGGATAGACTGCGAACGGGGGGCGGCCGGTCGTCTTGCGAGTCGGGTTTGGGGGAGACTTTCGCGACTTGGGATCAGACTCGGCGATCGGCCGTTCAGAATCCGACTTCGTCTCGGGAGCGGACGGCGAGGGCGGAAAGCTGGACCCCGGTCGCGGAGTGACGCTCGCCACTTGTACGGAATCCGGCAGACTGTCGTTGTGAGCCAGCGCGGCCCATTCCACGGAACTCGGCGCTTCGGCTTCTGTGCGTTTCATGAGTGCGTTGCCCAGATGCATCAGGGCTTTGGCGTCATTGGGCTTGGCGTCTACTGCCGTGCGATAACTGGCGATCGCGTCATCCAGTTCGCCGGCGACTTCATACGCGTCGCCCAAGTTCAATCCCGCCCCAATCGCCTGCGGACGAATCGCCAACGCGGCGGTGTAAAACCGAATCGCGTCTCGGTATTGCGGTGGGTTGGAGCGATGCAGTTGGACCCCCAGCGTGTAGTTGATCCAAAAGTCGTTGGGATATCGTCGCTGAGCCGAACGCAGCAGACGCACGCATTCCGCTGGTTCGTCGATTTCGACCAATGCCAGCGCGAGTGACACGATTGCCGGAGTGGGTTGCGTCAAGGCTGTCTTGTCATCCGCCAACTCCAGCAAGTCTTCGCGTTCCATGTGTTCAATGGCCAAGCGGGATTGAATTCGCCAGGAATCCGGATCGAGCGCGATGGCCAAATCCTTCAACCAGGCCCGCAAATCCACGCCGCGTTGAAGTTGGACATCTCGCGGTTCCGCCGGCTTCGAGACCTGGCCCGTTGCCGCGTTTGACGCCACGCGAAGGACCACGTTGCTACCCGGATCGCCAGCCAGCAACTCCAACACGTCCGACGTGTCTTTGCCCTTCAGCAGCACGAATTCGTTATCTGGACTATTGGCGATCGCCAGCAATTGATCGCCAGCGTGCAGAGAGCCTTGCTCCGCCGCGAAACTGCCCGGCAGGATCGATGCAATCACATGCCGTCCACGCGACGAATCGACTCGTACACCCACGCCGCGCGGTGCCAGCAGAATCCAATCATCAATCGCGGCGATCAGCGAATCACGCACGGCATCTCGCCGCTGCCGAATCAATTTGGCCGCTGCGGCCGGTGAATCGATGCCGACTTCGATGCCGAACTCGACAAACGCGTTGCGATAAGCGTCGGCCACGGCGTCCACGGGCACGTTTCGCGTCTGGCGATTCAGTTCGACGCGTTCCGTCCGAGCCTTTTCCAATGCCGCAACCACACCGCGATCCTTGGACTCGGTGACGAGATCTTGCTTCAGTTCTCGAATGCGATTCAGCAATTCCGGAGCGACGGTTTCGGTTTCGGCCAGCGCTTCGGCGCGGCCGACGGCTTGTTGGGCTTGCACCAGATGCACAATGTCTTGCAAGCCACCGGCGTCGGCTTTGGCTCGCAATAGCTGCGCCTCGGAAAGTGCGTCGTTGATCTGCTGCGTCAATCGAGACTGCCGCTGGGTGATCTCCCGCTGGTGGACTGAGTCTTGGTGCGAAATCCACGCCCAGCCGCCGGCGATCAACAGTCCCGTCAACAGCACGGACGCGGCCAAGGCTAGTGTTACGGTACGGCGTTTCTTTTCTTCGATCGCGCGAGCCTTTGCTTCCACCGCGGTCCGTTCCGCCCGTGCGAGTCGCGTTTGCACGGATGCGAAGTACTCGGCCAGTTGATTCGCCAAAACACCGGCATCGCGAGCGCGGTCGTTGGGTTCAGACGACAGGCATTGCTTGGTGATGGCGATCAATTCCGTGTCGGCCCCGCATTCGTCCAATCGCTGATTGGCGTCGTCGAGTTTGGCTCGCACCGCCAGTCGATAGACCTCGGCGCCGCTGTCGGCGACGTATGGCGGTCGGCCGGTGAGGATTTCGCACAAGATGGCACCGAGCCCAAACACGTCCGCCCGTTCATCCAGGCGATCGACTTCACCGAGTGCTTGTTCGGGAGCCATATATGCGGGCGTGCCTAACACCGAACCGGCATGCGTTTCGGATCCGAAGCCCGGCGTCTCGACTTGCACGCTGCGTATCGTGCGAATGACGCTCAAGTCATCCAGGGTCTTCTTGGCCTTCTTTTCGTCCGCCACGCCGCCGGCGGGCAGCACTTTGGCCAAGCCCCAGTCCATCACCTGCACCTCGCCGAACGCGCCCACCATGACGTTGGCCGGTTTAAGATCTCGATGAATCACCCCGCGAGAATGGGCATAGGCCAGCGTCTGACACACATGTTCGAAGATCCCCAGAAACCGCGACAGGTCTTTCGGCGGCTTGGGTTCCACGTCGTCCGCCGAGGTGTGACGGGTTTTCGCGCGATCGGACAGCAACGCGGAGAGTGTCTTGCCCTTGACCAATTTCATCGAAAAGAACGGTCGCTTGTCCGCGAACTGGCCCAACTCGTAGACCGGAGCGATTCCTGGGTGCTGCAATTGGCCGCTGATCTGAGCTTCCTCGATGAATCGCTGAATGACCTCGGGCCGATCGGCGTGAGCCTCCAGTAACACCTTGATGGCCAGTTCTCGTCCCAGGTCCGTGTCTCGACCACGCAGAACGGCACCCATGCCACCGCGCGCGATTTCGCCCACGAGTTGATAGCGACCGAATTGTCCGTCGAGGGCGGGCATTTCGGTGGACTT
>JAQBZS010000484.1 GCA_027622115.1 Planctomycetota bacterium
TACCGGCTTGAAGTCCGTGCCCAACGCCCAACAGTCGGGCCGTGGACCACAATTGACTTTACGGTCGGCGAGACGTCGGATCCGATCATCACTGCACCGGAAGAGACCACCGCTTTTCCCACGATTGCCTGGACCGCCGTGAGCGGTGCAGCGACGTATGACCTCACCGTGACCGACACACTCGGCAATGTGGTTCGCTCAGAAGCTGGGCTTACGAAGTCAGGTTACACGCAAAGATTCAATCCTGGTACATACCGGGCCACCGTCCAGGCCAAAGCCAACGGGGGCGGGAATGTGGGCTCGCCGTCCTCTGCGTACGAGTTCACAGTTGTGTCCAATGTCGCGGTGACAAGTGACATCGTGGGCGAGATCACGGACGCAACACCGCTCTTCGAATGGACGGAAGTGCCAGGTGCGCCGTTCTATGAACTTTGGGCGGATAACCGCACGACTCAAACGATCAAGGCCGCCTGGGACAACCGAATCTTTACGGAAGAATTCCCGCAACGGCAAGTATTCGACGATCACCAGTTTCAATGGCAAATCAAGGCGACCGGATGGAACGGACTTCGCGGAAGCTGGACGCCGGTCAAACGGTTTACCGTCAACATTCCCTCACCCGCAAAGCCGGTCATCAGCTCGCCCGTCGACAACAGTTCCACCACCGACACCACGCCAATGATTGATTGGAACGATGTTCAATACGCGACGTTGTATGACCTGTGGGTCAATAACCGAACCACCGGCGAAAGTCAGATCATCCGGCAGTCCGCGTTGACCGTGTCGACATTTACGCCCTCGAATCCGCTTCCGCTGGGTGAATACTCGATCGAAGTCCGAGCCGCCAACGAGCAGCGCATTCCCTACGGAAACAATATCAGCCCTTGGAGCAACCTAGTCACATTCACCATCGCGGCGGCCGCCCAATCGAGCCGAACCGCAGCAGCGGTTGCAGCGATGGCAACACCTCAGATCACTGACCCAAATGGAGCAATTGGAATTCAGACGACAATCTCTTGGGTACCCGTTGATAATGAGCCAAGTCACGAATTATGGGTCGACAATCAGTCCACAGGTCAGGCCATAACGCCTCCATCGAGTGTCGTAAAGACGTCCCATCAAGAGGTGTTGCCGTTAGGTGCAGGTGACTACCGAAACTGGGTTCGCAGTTTGGGCAATGGCGGCACCGCAAGTTGGAGAAACTCAAGAGATTTCGTTTCTTCGGCAGTTGCGGCGGAGCCGTTCATATTTGCAAGCGAAGTGGATGAAGGGAGCGAGTATTCCGATCGACGGCGAGCGTCACAAACTGCGGTTGGTACGACGAACAATCAACTGCACACAATGTTGCCTCCGGCTGTCGAGTCATCAAGTCGTGCCGAATTGGATAGGCTGGACGCTGTATTCGCGAATTTCGAATAAACGCGGCTTGGACTCAGCTTGGCTGACACATCAATTTGCCGAGCACGCTTTTGACGGTTCCATCTGCCCGGTCGATTTCGACAGCGAGCACATCTGCTTGCGAGCAGAAGCTGACGTGACCCCAGGCATCACGGTCGGGTGTGATGGACGTGGACTCGCAACACGTGGTTCAGTACGTTCGTAGCGATCGCCTTGACGGGTGATTCGATTCGCGTGGCCAGGAACAAGTGATCCAGCAAACGGTATGACCATGAAACACCGCATCCCAAGTGGATTGTCCCGACGCGACTGCCTCAGTGTGGGCGTCATGGGTCTCACCGGCCTGACGTTGACGGACTTTCTGCAGGCCGCCGACTCCGCCGAACTTGGCAATCGCACGAGCGGCAAGTCGACGGCGGACTCGGTGCTGTTCGTCAACCTCGCCGGCGGGCCGTCGCACCTGGACACGCTCGACATGAAGCCCGAGGGCCCCTCGGAGACTCGCGGTGAATTTAAGCCGATCAACACCAAAATTTCCGGCTTGACCGCGTGCGAATACCTGCCGGAATTCGCCAAGATTGCTGACCAATTCACACTCTTGCGAGGCATCAGCCATACGTCCGGCTCGCACCCGTTGGGGCAATCCTACATTTCCACCGGAAATCGCCCGACACCCGCTTTGCAGTATCCGTCGTACGGTTCGATCGTCGGCAAGGAACTCGGAGACGACCCCACCTTGCCGCCGTACGTCGCGATCCCCACAACCGAATGGACGGCCGGTTATCTTGGGGATGCCAACGCTCCGCTGACGACCAACGCGGTCCCCAGGCCCGGTCAGCCGTTTGAAGTTCGGGGCATCACGCTCGGTGCAGGACTCACGGTCGCCAAAGTCCAACGGCGGCAAAAGTTACTCGCCGGTTTGGATCGACGGTTCCGGGACGTGGAAACCAACAGCCAACTGCTGGAAGCACTCGACAAGTTTGGTGAGCAGGCGCATGGCATGATCACATCGGCTCGATCCCGCGCGGCATTCGATGTCAGCCTCGAACCCGAGTCGATTCAAAAGCTGTTCGGTGCGGACGAGTTGAACCAAAGCCTGCTGTTGGGCTGCCGTTTGATTGAGAGCGGCGTCAAATTCGTCACGGTGACCAACCAGGGTTGGGACACGCATTTGAAGAACTTCGACGGCCACCGCCGTTTGATTCCACCACTGGATCGAGGCATTGCGGCAACGCTCGAAACGCTGAAGTCCAAGGGCCTGTTGGCTCGGACGCTCGTGGTCATCATGGGCGAATTCGGACGAACGCCGAAGATCAACGAAAACGTCGGTCGCGATCACTTTCCTCGCGTGAACTGGTGTCTCATGGCCGGCGGCGGCGTGAAGCCCGGTCAACTGATCGGTGGCACGGATCAGGGCGGCACGGCTCCGGATGAATCCACCAACATCAAACCGGACGATATCGCGGCGTCGCTGTACCAGGCCGTCGGCATCGACATTCACGGCGAATATTTCACGACGACCGGTCGTCCCGTGATGATCGTGCCGCAAGGGACGGCCATCGAGGGGTTGTTTGGTTAAGCCACGTTATATTGAGATTCGGAATTCGACTTGAATCCGATGCTCTCGCTCGTTTAACCGTCAGCCGCAGGCGTACGCGTGTCGACACGTTGGGTACGGGTACGCCTTCGGCTGACGGTTAAAGGTTAAACGAGTTTGGCCGCCAGAATGAGCTTCCAACTACGACGCATACAGATCTAGGTCAACAACCATGATGATCCGCTTCGAATGTCAGTGTGGCCGAACCTTGCAATCTTATCCCAGATTCGTCGGTCGCCGCGCTGAGTGTCCCTTTTGTTTCCGCACCGTGGTGGTCCCGCAGCCGGACGACCCGGAACCGGAACCGGACGCGGCGAGTACGACACCAGCGTCAAGAACCAGACGGTCGGCAAAGCCCTCCGCGATCGAGATCCAGGAATTCTTCGACCCACCGGAAACGAGTGATGAACCTTCGAAGCCGGTCATTCAGCGGATGCTCGAGGCCCTGTTGGACCCGCAAGCTATCCAGTGGATGCTGACCATCGGCGGCGGATTGTGCGTGCTGGGTTTGATCATCTGGTTGGTGAGCCTGGGACTGTTCAAGAATCCTCACGCCATCGCCGCGATTATGGGAGCCGCCAGTTTGGCGGTGCTGGGAGCCGGGTGGTTCGTGACGCTGAATACCGGCCATCGGATCGCCGGCCGGGCGTTGACGTTTTTCGGTTGTGTCGTCGCGCCGCTGAACCTGTGGTACTACCACACCCAGGATTTGCTGACACTCGACCGGCACCTGTGGATCGCCGGTGTCGGTTGCGTGGGGCTTTACGCGGCGACCGTGCGGCTGTTGCGGGACCCCCTGTTCCAATACGCCGTGCAAGCCGGTGTCACGCTCACGACACTGCTGCTGATGGCGGATCTGCAACTCGTCAATGATGCCGGCAGTCTGGCGCTGGCGTTCCTCGCGTTGGCCGTGCTCTCGATTCATGCCGAACGGCTGTTTCCCCCCGAGGGTGAATTTGCTCGTGATCGATTCGGCCTGCCGCTGTTTTGGTGCGGACACCTCCAACTGGCGACGACGCTGTTCATCTTGCTGACATCGCAACTGGTCGGCTGGATGGGCGAATTCGTGCAATCCGGCTGGGAAGGCAACCTGCTGACGCAACACGAAGTCCTCGCGTGCGGCATTTGGCTCGCCGCCGCTTATCTGTATCTGTATTCCGATTTATTGGTGATGAAAGTCGGCGCGTACCTCTACGTGGCTGCGGTCTGCTTGGTGATGGGAGTCGTGTCGTTGGCGCTGCCGCATGTCGAACAAGAAGGCTTGATCGCCGTGCTGGCGTTGTTGGCACTGGCCTTGCGATTTGCGCAATCCAACTTCTCGCCCGATAACGAAAAGCTGCAGCGGCATGCCGTGGTGGCGTTGGTTCTGTCGGGACTGCCCGTGCTGCCCGGCGTGTTGTTGCATTTCCGAGCCACCAGCGTAACTTTCCGCGAGTTGGGTCTCGGATACGAAAGCGGCTGGGGTCTGGTGGTTTGCATGTTGGTGGTGGCTGTGGTGCATCGCATCCTGGCGCACTTGAGCCGCGATCACGAAGACTGGCGAATCTTGACCTCGCACTTCTTCATGACCGGTGCCGGCATCTTGGTTGCCGCGGCCGCACTGTTGCGACAATGGGGCTGGGTGGATTGGTCGCAACAGGCACCGCTACTGATGCTGATCCCCATCGGGTACGTGATCGCCACGCGTTTGTATCGCGGCAGCTTTGCCGAACGCCCGCTGATTTACGTGTCGCAAACCGCGACAGCCGTCATCTTGCTGTGCGTTTTCGCGGCGGCCACGGAACAAGGCGAATTGGCCGTCCTGCGACCGGTGACGCAACAAACCAGCAATCTGCTGTTGGGACTCGCGTTCGTGGAAGCCGCCGTCTTCTACATTTTGGCGAGTGTGTTTCATCGCCGGTCCTGGAACGGGTATCTCGCGGCGGCGGCGGGTTGCGGGGCGTTGTGGCAATTCTTGGGCTACTTCGGAATCTCCACGGAGTGGCAGCGTGTGATGTTCGCTGTCGGGGGTCTCGTGTTGCTGATCGTGGCTCGGTCGCGAGGCTACGAGTTCGTGGTCCGTTATCGGGCGAATGGAACATCGCAACGAATCATGCGTGGACGCGGCCTGCCGGTGTTTCAGTGCGGAAACGTGGTGCTCACCACCGCGATTATCATGTCGATTCTGAATGCCGTGGTGATGCTGCTGCGGGAACAGACCGCATGGCTCAGCGTGTTGGCCATGTCATTGACCGCGCTCTCCGCGATCTTGGCAATTTGGATCGTGCCGAAATCGGACTGGCGACAGTGGTACATCGCGGCGGCCACGGCGATGGGAGCGGTGATGTTCTTGCAGATGAATGTGCTGATTGACTTGAACGGCTGGCAAAAGTTGCAGGTCTTTTGCACGGGCGCGGGACTGTTGATACTCGCCACCGCGCACTGGGGACGATTCCGCGAATCGGAACAGGACTCGGACGAAAACGTGACGGCGGGGCTGTGGCTGGGGAGTGTGCTGGCCACGGTGCCGCTGTTCGTGGCCATGCTCCATTACCGGTTTGTGGCGGATGCTCCCTCGTTGTGGAACGAATTGGGACTGTTGACGGTTTCGATCCTGTTGCTGGTCAGCGGATGCAGTTGGCAAATCAAGTCGACCACCGCGCTGGGCGGGAGCAACCTCATGCTGTATTTGCTGATCTTGTTGGGATCGATTGCCTATCGCCCAGAAATCGCGGTCGGTGTGTACTTGCTGGCGGGCGGTGGCTTGATCTTCGTCGTGGGGATCGTCCTCAGTCTGTATCGAGACCACCTGTTGGCTTTGCCGGAGCGAATTGCCAAGCGCGAGGGATTGTTTCGCTTTTTCTCGTGGAGGTGACTTACGTAAGCGTATCGAGGTAATGGTGAAGGTTTCAGTTCCCCACGAATTCAGGACGACCACAAATTCATTGCTGCCAATTCGTGGTCGACCTGAATTCGTGGGGCTTACTTTTGAGGATTGCGTACCAGAGATTCGCAAAGTTAGGAATCGCACTCTCGTCGTATCCCACGGCTAGGGTGTTGAAAACTGGCTCTTGACTGACGAATTCTTTGG
>JAQBZS010000485.1 GCA_027622115.1 Planctomycetota bacterium
TACGGTTCGGAGGGAGGGGCGGTCGAAACCAATCGACCGTTCCTACCCCTATCGGAAGTTCCGCTCTACGAAGTCAGTCCCAATTCAGGGCTGATTTCCAAGCTCGCTTGAGGTCGGTCGTCGGCGTTTTGATTCCAGCGGTGGAGTCGCAACTGCGAATCGTGATCTGCTGCGAGCCGACGGTGACGCCGATCTTCGTGCAAGGCAGATCTGCAAACTCGGCTTCGAATTGGTCGGCGTGAGACGACGCGACTTCAAACAGGAACCGCGTGTTGGACTCCGAGAACATCAAAACCGCCGACTCATCGATCCCACTCGCGGCCGACAACGGAGCTAAGTCGATCTCCGCACCCAAACCGCCTGCGAATGCCATTTCCGCCGCAGCCACGGCCAAACCGCCTTCGCTCAAGTCGTGGCAACTGAGCACGTGCCCGGCGACGATCGCGCGATGCACGCCTCGAAAAATGGCCGGCGCCTGCTGCGTGTCGACTTTCGGGACTTGCCCGCCGGACCCACCACGCACCAACGCGTAGTGGCTGCCGCCGAATTCTCGGTGCGTCTTTCCCACGAGATACAGCGCGCTGCCGGGTTGCTTCAAATCCATCGTGACTGCGGTCTCAATGTCGTCGATTTGGCCAAGTGCGCTGATCAACAACGACGATGGAATGACCACGGTTTCGCGCTCACCGCATTCATTCACGAAGGCGAATTCGTTGTACAGACTGTCCTTGCCGCTGATGAACGGCGTGCCGAACGCGACGGCAACGTCCTGACACGCGATCGCCGCTCGGACCAACGAGCCCAGCACTTCCGGACGATCCGTGTTGCCCCAGCAGAAGTTATCCAAGATCGCGATTCGATTCGGGTCGGCACCGACGGCCACACAATTGCGGATCGCTTCATCGATTGCCGAAGCCGCCATCCAATACGGGTCGTGATCTCCGTAGCGAGGATTCATGCCGTTCGAAATCACCAGCCCCCGACGGCTGCGAAGATCCGGTCGCACGATTGCCGCGTCCGAAGGGCCGTCGTGGTCGACGCCAACAAGCGGTTTGACGACGCTGCCGGCTTGGACTTCGTGGTCATATTGGCGGATGATCCACTCTTTGCTGGCGACATTCGGCGAGGCCAAAACACGCTGTAAGACTTCGGTGCAGTCGCGTTCCGCCGCCAAGAGTTCATCGATGTGTTTGCCCGCGACGACGGTTTCAGTCGGTGAGTACACGGCTTCTCGAATGACCGGAGGTCGGCCGTTGTGCAAGACGCTCATCGTCAGGTCGGCGACTTGATGCTCGTGATATTTCAGCACCAGCCGCTTGGTGTTGGTAAATTCGCCAATCACGGTGGCTTCGACACCCTCCGCGCTGCACAACGCATGGAATCGATCCCAACGGTCTTTCGGAACCGACAGCACCATCCGCTCTTGCGCTTCCGAAATCCAAATCTCGGTGTACGACAAACCGGCGTACTTCAGCGGGCAGCGATCCAACCAGACCTCGGCACCCGTGTCTTCGCCCATTTCGCCGACGGCGCTCGAGAATCCGCCGGCCCCGCAATCGGTGATGGACGAATACAGATTCTCGTCGCGAGCTTGCAGGATCACGTCCGCGACCATCTTCTCCGTGATCGCGTTGCCGATCTGAACGGCGCCTCCGCTGATGGTTTCGCTGTCTTCCGTGAGTTCGGCCGATGAAAACGTCGCGCCGTGAATTCCGTCTCGACCGGTCCGCCCGCCGACGGCCACGATCAAATCGCCCGGTTGCAGATGTTTCTCGCATTTGTCGACCGGGATCATGGCCACGTTGCCGCAATAGACCAGCGGATTCCCGAGATACCGTGCATCGAAAAACACCGCGCCGTTGACGGTTGGGATGCCCATGCGATTGCCGTAGTCTCGCACACCGGAAACGACTCCGCGAGCCACCGTTTTCGGGTGCAGGACTCCCGGCGGCAGGCTGGAGTGCGGCGTGTCCGGCGGCGCGAAGCAAAAGACGTCCGTGTTGCACACGGGTTTTGCACCCAAACCGGTCCCGAGTGGATCGCGAATCACGCCGCCGAGCCCGGTATTCGCTCCGCCGTACGGTTCCAACGCGGACGGATGATTGTGCGTTTCGACTTTGAAGCACACGTTTTGCCGCTCGTCGAATGTGACGATGCCAGCGTTGTCCTTGAAGACGCTGACGCACCAATCGTCTTCGCCCAAGTCTTGGCGAATTTGCATCGTGGCGGCGAAAATCGTCTCCTTGAGCATGTTCTCAAACAGCCGTTCGCCATTTTCGTCCCGGTAGCGAATCCGCCCCGCCAGTGTCTTGTGCGAGCAATGTTCGCTCCATGTTTGCGCCAGCGATTCCAATTCCACATCCGTGGCGTCTCGATCCAGCTCGCGGAAATGCGACTGAATTGTCTGCATTTCGACGAGGTTCAAATACAACTGCCCGTCGCGACTCAGCGTCTCAAGTTCCGCGTCCGACATCTCGCGAATCGGCACCGTGATGAGTTGGAACGTGTATTCGGATCCCACCGAGATGCTGTCCATTTCGAGCGGTCCGCGAACGACCTGTTCGATGGCGTCGTTGGAAAGCGCACGCCGCGCGAGCAGATCGATGTCCGCATCCGAAGGATTTCCTTCGAGACGGAATTTTCGACAGGTGGCCACCGTTTCGACTGGCACCCCCAAGCCGACAAGTGCCTTGCGAGCTGTTTCGGCAACGTTGTCCGTCACGCCGGGCTTGTAGAGCACGTTCAGCAGTCGAGCGTTGGACGCGTTGGTGAGCGAATCCGACTCCGTTGCACGCTCGCCCAATTCGCGAACGTCAAAGGTTTCGACGACCGCATCGACGAGAAGACTCGCTGCGGTTTGCGTCACGTCGTCGCGGGTGAGGTCGCCTTGCAGGAGGTATGAGCGTGCCGTGCGGACGGCAGCGACGGTTTCGACTCCCAGTTCGCGGCATTGGCCAAGTACTCGTTGTCCTTCGCGGTCCGTCATTCCAGTCGCGGGGTGAATCTCAACTTCCCAGAGCATCAATCGGCATCCTCGATCCAAACCGCGAAAACTTAGCCTTCGGAAACGCGCCGTCCTTTTCGTAATTCGACCAGGCAAAGTCAACTTGGGCGACTCGTTTAACCCGTAGCCGCAGGCGCAGGCGTTTTGGAGCGGGCGTTCGATGCCAAAACGCCTGCACCTGCGGCTCCGGTTCAACGAATCACTCGGACGCGAAACGCCGGAACCAGTTCGGCGACGACGGACGCAAACTCCGGCCTCCATTCAAACACGCCCACCCGTTAACATGGCGCGCAGTCGTCCGGTGCGCCGTTCCGCCGGGATTGACGCGAAATCGTCGGTTAAAGAATACTTTTCGCCACGGTTCCGTTTGTCGGTTCGACAACCGCACGTTCTCAACACGATTGCTCGAGTGGAGACGCCATGAATTATTTTGTCCGTCGGCCGTTTGATTTGCCGCAGAAACTGCACACGCCCTACGACGTTTACATCAACAAAGAGGTCTATCGCCGCGAGTTCCTGAAGGCGGCGGGAATCGGGGGCGTGGCTGCGGCGATGCCCGGATTTCTCTCCGGCTGCGGCGGCGATGCCACTGATGCCGAAATTGAACAAGCCGGGCAGTATGAGCATTCGCCCGCAATGCAACAGGCCTTCTCCAAAACGCGAGCCCCATCGGTTGAAGTCGTGCAAAAGACGATCGATCTCGGCCCGCAACAGCCGGTCCAACCGATTCCCGTTCAACCGAATCCGATCCCGCCAATCGTAGTCGACACGAATCCCAGGCCGGTCGATCCGGGGACGACGAAGACCGCAGAACCGGTCACGGTGGCCACGGCACCGATCCCCGCTCCCCCGAAACCGGCCCCCAAGCCGGTCGTTCCTGAAACGCCGCCTCAACCGGAAAACGTCAATCGCGGCGGAATCCGACGAAACCCCGAATTCGAATACGAGCGACCGGAGACTCCCAAACGGGCCGCGTTGGAATTCACCAACTTTTACGAATTCTCCGGAGCGAAGAGCAGTTGGCAGTTGGTCGGCAGGTTCAAACCGCTGCCGTGGCAAGTCGAAGTGAGCGGCGAATGCATGAAGCCCAAGACGTTCGACATCGACGACATCATTCGCAAATTCCCGCTGGAAGAACGAGCTTACCGGCATCGATGCGTGGAAACTTGGGCCATGTGTGTTCCGTGGATCGGATTTCCGCTCAACAAACTGTTGAAACTCGTGGAACCGAAAGCCTCCGCCAATTTCGTTCGGTTCGAGTCGTTCCACCGGCCGGACGAAGCACCAGGCTTCAGCAATTCGCCCGAGTATCCTTGGCCGTATATCGAAGGCTTGCGACTTGAGGAGGCCATGAACGATTTGACGCTGCTCACGACGGGAATGTTTGGCGAGCCCTTGGCCAAACAAAACGGCGCACCGATTCGCATCGTAACTCCGTGGAAATATGGCTTTAAGTGCATCAAGTCGATCGTGAAGATCACGTTAACCAGCGACAAGCCTCCATCGTTTTGGACGTCGATGGCGCCGCGCGAATACAAGTTTACCGCCAACGTCGACCCATCCGTGTCGCATCCCCGCTGGAGTCAGCGGATGGAAACGATGCTGGGAACCGGCAAGAAGTATCCCACCAAGAAATACAACGGCTATGGAAAGTGGGTTGGCGAACTTTATCGTTAAACTAAGGACCGGCCAATCAAGTTCGGTGTAGCCGAAGTCGCCAGACTTTGGCCTGCACACCAGTATTGAATCCGAAGTCTGGCGACTTCGGCTACGAAAGTCATTCTTCGGCTGATTCTAGTCCAGGGTCGCGCATCGCACCCTGGTTGACGACTGTGCAGAACGCGAATGACTCTCGACTCCGCTAGGCAACATCCATGACCGACCAACTTGCTTCACAACTCGCAACCATTACGGGAAAAGTTCACGCGAGCGAACGGCTGTCGTTTGACGAAGGCCTCTTTCTTGAAAACGAAGTCGACACCCTCACGCTCGGCCAATTGGCGAACTTCGTCCGCGAACGCAAGAACGGGAACTACACGTTCTATAACACCAACATCCACTTGAACCCGACCAACGTCTGCGTCTATCGCTGCCGTTTCTGCGCGTTTCGTTCCGACTTGCGAGATGAGAAGTCTTACGAATTCACCGACGAGATGATTCGCCAACGCGTGCTCGAAGCCAAGTCCGCCGGCGCGACCGAAATCCACGTCGTCGGGGGGCTGCATCATCTCAAGAAATTCGAATGGTACGTCAACATCATCCGCGTGATTCGCGAGACTTGGCCGGACATCCACATCAAGGCGTGGACGCCGGTTGAAATTCAGTGGTTCAGCTACATGACGAAACAGTCGATCCGCTGGGTACTCGAACAGATGATCGACGCCGGCTTACAAAGCATGCCTGGTGGAGGCGCGGAGATCTTTGATCAAAAAGTCCGCGAACAGATCTGCGAACACAAAGCGGATGCCGGGGTGTGGTTCGAGACGCATCGAGAAGCTCACAACTTGGGACTGCGTTCGAACGCCACCATGCTCTACGGTCACGTCGAACGAGCCGAGCATCGGATCGACCACCTGTGTCGACTGCGTGAATTGCAAGACGAAACCGGCGGCTTCCAGACATTTATCCCGCTGGCATTTCATCCGGAAAACACGGAACTCGATCACGTCGTCAAACCGAGCGGCATGGCCGACTTGCGGACGATCGCCGTGTCTCGGCTGATGTTGGACAACTTTGACCACATCAAAGCGTATTGGATCATGCTCGGCGAGCAGACGGCACAAATCGCGCAAGCGTTTGGAGCGGACGACATCGACGGCACCGTGGTTCACGAACTCATCTATCACGACGCCGGCGCGAAGACACCGGAAGGACTCACCGTGACTCAGTTGCACCGTCTCATCCAGGAAGCCGGCCGCATCCCCATGGAGCGTGACACGCTTTATCGAAAAGTCGTGCGCAACGGTCATGAGTGGACCGTGACCGATCCCATCGTTGTTGCTTAGTTGCACAGCGCCACTTTGGACGGCACGTCACCGCCGGGCTTGTCC
>JAQBZS010000486.1 GCA_027622115.1 Planctomycetota bacterium
TGCGGCTGGTCGGAACTGTGACGGGGTTAACCGTCGTGGGTTCCTGCGAATTGGCTCGCTGGGGGCGGGGCTATCGTTGGCAGACTTGCTTCGACTCCGAGCTGCCGATCCGCGTTCAGCCGAGCGAAGAGAAAAGTCGGTCATCATGGTGTCCCTGCGAGGCGGACCCAGTCACCTGGACATGTACGACCTCAAGCCGGAGGCCCCCACCGAGATCCGTGGCGAGTTCAAATCCATCGCCACCAATGTCGATGGCATTCGCGTCTGCGAACTGTTGCCGTTGCAGGCGACGATTGCGGACAAGTTGGCAATCATCCGCAATATGAAGTTTGCCCAAGGTCAGCACTCGCCCGTCGAGCTGATGACCGGTTTCTCGGAGAATGAGGGCCGACCGGCTCTCGGTTCGGCGTTCAGCCACCTGCGCCGCAGGAACGTCGGACCGCTGCCGCCTTATGTGGCCCTGGACAACTTCGCGTACCCCGCTTGGCTGGGTGTTTCGCACAAGCCGTTCGTTCCTCACCCAAGATTGCAATTGAATCGACCGCGCGGCGTCACCGCGGACCGGCTCGCCGACCGTCGCGTGCTGCTCGAAACGTTTGGCGGCCTGCCCGGCCGATTCGACGAATCGGCCGACAACCTTCAGGCCATCGACGCCTTCACCGCCCAGGCTCTGGAGATGATCACATCGCCGACGGCGCGCGACGCCTTGGATCTCTCCAACGAGCCCCCCGAGAGTCTGGAGCGATACGGCCCGCTACCGGAGTGCAGAAACCTCTTGAAAGCGCGACGTTTGGTCGAGGCGGGAGTTCCCATCGTGCAGACGACGCTCTCGATGGTGACTCCCAGGTCGCCGAACGGCTGGGACACGCACGCCGACAATTTCGGGGCAATGCGTCACATTCTGCCTGCCTACGACCGAGCGATCCACTCTCTGATCACCGACCTTTCCGAACGCGGCCTGAGTCAGGACGTCGTGGTCGTCATTTGGGGAGAGTTTGGACGCCATCCCTTCATCAACAACAAGAGAAGCGGACGCGACCACTGGCAGGCTGCCGGCTTCGCTCTGCTTTCCGGCGGGGGACTGCAAATGGGCCAGGTGATCGGTGCCACGGATCGACATGGAACAAAGCCGTCCGGTGGCCACTACATGCCACAAAACGTCCTGGCGACTCTCTACCGTGTGCTCGGAATCGACCCGGCCCTAACGATCCCCAATCATGCCGGTAGGCCCGTGTACCTGCTGGACGATCGAACGCCGGTTGCAGAGTTGGTTTGATTCGAATCGTTGCTTGCCTTCTTGTTCAAGTCACTTAGCTTGAGCAACAAAGAGCGTGCCGTGTCCTGAGAGGACTCGGCGAATGTCGACTTGTGAATACGTGGTAAAATCGCTGCCGACGGAACTCGGGTGATGCGAAAATGAAGCGAAAAGCGTGTCACTCCGACATTTGTCGCGTGAAACGGATTCCCTCGGAATCTTCGCGTGCCGAAGTCCTACTTCCGGCGACTCGCCACAGCCTTCTTAGGCCGTACGTTGACCACCACCATCATGCCTCCGTCTTCGTGATTCAGGATGTGACAGTGCAATACGAAGGAACCCGTGAAGTCGTAAGTCTTGTTTTTGGTCTTGACCTTGTCCGCGAAGCGACTGCGGAACCTGGCGTATCCGCGAGGCGGCAGGGTGATGGTGTCCATCCAGGTCCCCGGTATCGGTGCCCATTTCGGAGTTGCCAGTTTTCCTTTTTTTGTGGGGTCGTTGTTGGGGTGCATCCATTGTTTGATCTCGACGATCTGGAACGGATTGACGTGAATATGAAACGGATGACTTTGATCCGAATTATTGATGACGGTCCACTCTTCAGCCGTGCCGGCCGGCACATCAATGGCCGAATTTGGCTCGCCGAATTCTTTGGAGTCGATGGTCAGCCGCCGAGTCGCCAATCCTGAGACATCGCCTTCCAAGTACTGAAACGGCTTGATGACGTTCTTCTTGTCGTCGGTTTTGACCCAGGCGACATCAAACACAACGGTCCGCGTATTGGTCACATCCTTGTCAGCAATATCGCGGAGATAGTCCGCTCCTGGTGGTCTGCCGGGGAGTGACTTGCCCACGGGAGGCAGTTTTTGGTGCGTTAGCGGGACCCCGGAAACTTGCACGTGTCCGAGAATCGTTTCGCTTTGAATTCTGGGCACTTTGTATTGAAACGTGGTTTGAGTGGTCTCGCCGCCGTTCGGCTTCTTTTTCGTGACGGTCCGCTTCGTGTACGAAACCGGACGGTAACGTGCAATCGGCGGGGACTGACCCACTTTGAGCTTGTCGTTTGAGAACAACGGCAGGGGCGAGCGATTTTGGGGCACACTCGCCATTTGGGCATTGTTGTAGCCATTCGTGCCCAATTGGATGCCGGGTGCCAGGTTGGCACCGACGTCAAAGTTCAATTCGTTCTGGAATTTTCCGATTTCTTTCATGGCCGGCACGGGGGCCTGTATCAAAAAATCAGCTCGGTTGCCGGGGCCGAGGAACACGCTGCTCCCAACCGTTACCGGCTGCATTTGTGAAAGCGTGATGCCGTCGCGAGCGATCAAATAAAATTGCAGGTTCTTGCCGGTGTTGCCTTGACCCGGACGCACAAAAATCTCGCTGAACGCTCGGGTGTTCGAACCCGCGTTGATGACTCGCCAGCGTTGGATCTCGCCCGGGCTCATGCGAATCGTTGGTTGAAAGACTCCATTGATCGTGGTGAAGACCTTACGCAGTGGTTTTTCGCCGACCTTGGCTTTGGTTCCAGGCTCATTCGACGTGTCGATGAGGGTTTCTTGGCCGGTGCCGGCTTCCTTGACCAGGATGTTCGTGATGTCCTGGATGATCATGATCTTTTCTTGGATGCCCTTCACGATCTCGTGTCCGGGCGGTTCTTCGATAATCAGTGCTCCGGCCATGCCGTTTTCGGTCTGTTTCGATACGGACCCGTGACGATGTGCGTGATACCAGTGGGTTCCCGGCGCGTGGTAACCGGGGATGTCGTACTCGTATTGCAGCATGTCTTGGACGACGGACGGATGCTTCAGGTCAACCTTGTGTCCCGCGTGGCCGCCGTGGTCGTCTTTCCAACCGGGAGGCAACACAGTGAGCAGGATGTCGTCGTGAGCGAGTACGATTTTCGGAATCTTCTTGCCGGGAAACCCATAGGGCTTGCCGTCAACCAGTTGAGTGACGCTCTTGGGATCGACGTGCCAGCCATGGGTGTGAAGGTTGGTCAATTGAAAGTTCGCGTCACCGTCCGGCGGATCCTTGCGAGGATCGATCAGTTTGTTGATCAGCAGCACTCGAACCTTGTCGCCCGGCAACATGCGGAGCGTTGGTCCGGGCACCATGTTTTCGTAGATGCGGGCGTAAAACGTCATGTCATTGTCCGGCGGTGGAAAACGCAAACGGAGTTGCGAGAATCGGGCCGTGAAAGTGGTCTCCAGCAATCCAGCCTTGGCAGCACGGGTTTCCGGTTGGCGGAATTCTTCGTACCACGGCGGGCCACTCGGCGCGGGCTGAGCCGCAGCTGCACTCAACATTGACAACACCAACACGACGCCAGTCAATCCACTGTTGCTAGACATTCGCCACCTTTCTGTGCATCTGATGTGCGAGAGACGAGATCTGCCACACGGTACACTGATGAGCTGAACTTGCAACGGCGCGCGGCACTGAATTGAGAGTATGCCACTGAAATCACGAGAGTTCTTTTTGGTTCACCTTGACTGTGAATCCCGTGCCGCTTGAGCCAGATTGAAGGTGCCGGTGTCGCTCGTGTTTCGCTTCATCGACTTCACTACGGCGTCCAGATCTTGTTGGCAGTCGGAGGATCGGAACCCGGTGTCCGCGAGACTCGACGCGCTTTCAGTCGCACGTAGGGCGGCGTGAACCTGCCGCGGTAGCGAAAGTGGCCGACAGGGGCGGAGTAGTCCGCTCGCAACGGCTCACGCAAGTCTTCAATGACGAAGCCGGCTCGGCATAAATCGCCCACTAGGTTGTCCCAGCGATGCAGGTATTCGGTGGCGTTGGCTTCGCGGTACGAATCATCCGGCGCTGTCGGCAATGGACCTTCGATGTAGTACTCGATGCCGACCACATACTTGTTCTGTGCGTCTCGACGAGTCACTTGCAGGCTGGTCGGTTGTTTGTGCTGGCTGATGTAGAGCCCGTCGTCGCGGAGCACGCGCGCGATTTCTGCGTAGACCTTCGCGATGCTCGGCACAT
This sequence comes from Planctomycetota bacterium, assembly GCA_027622115.1. GTDB lineage: Bacteria > Planctomycetota > Planctomycetia > Planctomycetales > Planctomycetaceae > JAQBZS01. Next base: position 4,250 of record JAQBZS010000486.1, read on the forward strand.
AGCACGTGCTGACCGGTTGATGGACGATGTCGAACGTCTGGTCGCCCAGCATCGACAAGTCATCCATCGACGCTTCAATGGTCCTGACGTTGAGGCCGCGTCGAGCGGATTCGCGTCGATCCAACGCGAGCATCGACGAACTGAGATCGACCACCGTGACTCGAGCCCCCGCCACGGCGTAGAGAATGGACTGCCAACCCCCGCCGGATGCCAGGCAGAGCACGTCCAGGCCATGCACGCTCGCCGGCAACCAATTGCGGCTGTCGAGCGTTTTCAGCGGCTCGCGGCATTCGTCGTCCGTCGCCACGGTGGCGAATTGACTTCCGCTGTCCGCCAGTCGGTTCCAAGCGGCTCGATTCTCGTCCAAGTGTGACATGAGTCGCTTCGGTGTCAGGCTTGCACCAGTGCCGCAGTGTAGCTCACTAGGTCCCCGTTTTCGCGAGAGACTTCGCGCAGGGCATCCATGCGTCCGGCTTCCAGGCACAGATCGGCGAACGAAAACGTGGGCTCTTCGATGCTCTTGAGGAATTCGCGAGCCAACTCGAAGGCGGCGTCCGTGCGACCAATCCGCGTGAGCAAATCGACCATGACATAGGCCACCATTTGCTTGTCTTCGAGATCCGGGTCGGCATCCAGTTTCTCGCGGAAATAAGCGAGCGCGTCGTCGACATGTTGCCCCGCCAACGCGTTGAAGAACTGAATGTGGGCGGGGTAGAAGTCGTCAAACGGCGGTTCGCTGCCGTATTGGAATTGCGCGTCGAGCTTGGAACCGTATTCGGCCAATTCCGTGACCTTGCCCAACGCTGGCGACCCGGCCGACAGCGCCCGAGCAAACCGCACGACCGAATTTAGATGCGACACATCAATGTGATAGTTGGATTCCGCAAACAACCAATCACGTCCCGCGATGAGTTCGCGAATGGAGTCACCCGGAGGAGCCAGCGCCATTCGCTGCTCGACTTCGGATTTCAGCGTGTAGGACAGGTCTTCGTAGAGTGTTTCCACCAGCATCGCGGCGGCACGCTCGCGCTGGCTGGGATTCATGTTGGGCATGCTTTGATCCATGGCCGTGATGGTATTGCAGGTGCCATGGGATTTGAGCATCAACTCCAAGCCCTTGACCGGATTCGCCCCTTCGTAGAGCGCCACGTTGATCAGCTCTTCCAGCGACTCGTCAAAGTCCGCTTTGGGAGTAAGTGCTTCCAGAGCGGCCTCGACTTTGGCGGGTTCACGAATGGTGCCAAAGTAAATCCAGGCCTGCGGAATGTTGCCCGCTTCCAGAAACAATGTGCCGATGTCTCGGGCGCAACTGACGTAGTGGTCGCGGAATTCGTCCTGCTTGTGTTCAGGGACGTCGTCAAACGATGTGGGTTTGACGCCGGGTACGCCGAGTTCGAATTTCTTCTTGAGCAACAGCGCGTCGAACAGTTTGTGGAAGTTCTGTTCGCCACGCAGAGTCTCGATCAATCGCTCGATCGCAGCAGCGCCGCCGCTGGCTTGTTGCGCTTCGTCGAGTTGCTCGAAGATTGCTTCACTCATCGTCCGATTCCTGAAAGCTAAGGCAAAATCACGGGATTACCACGAATCGGCCATCGTAGGGGGCGATAACTTCCGATCGCAAGTTGGCCGCGAAGTCCCCGGCAGTCGGTGCATCGGGCAACGGGTTCAGCGACCGTGCTGCTGCACAACCGAGTATTCGGCCAGGGGCTTCGGTTCGACTCTGTCACTTTTTGGGCGGGACAGGGGTCTGGCTTACGTATTTCAGATTTGGCGGGGGTCGACTCGGAATTCACAA
>JAQBZS010000487.1 GCA_027622115.1 Planctomycetota bacterium
CGTTGCGAATGCGATGGGTGAGGCGCGTCGAAGGCACGGTCAAACACATTCCCGTCTGCGGCGGCGGCAGGATGTACACCCACACGGCGGAAGGTCAAATCGTCGCGGTGGAACAAGAAACCGGCCGGCTGTTGTGGCGACGCTACTTTCCCGGCGTGTACCTCTCGTTCACGTCGCCCATTTATCGAGACGAAAAGTTGCTCGTGCCCCAGGCCGGCATCAAGAGTTCAATGATGCGATGTCTGGACGCGGCCACCGGCGACCTGCTGTGGGAGGCCCCATTTACCGGTTCGCCGAGTTGGAGTCGCCAGTTTCCACCCGTGCTGCACAAGAACCTGGCGATCTACGCGTCGGGTTCGGGCAAGTACGCGCCAAGCGGATCGGAAAAGGCCTTTGCCTGGCGGTTCGTCTCCGAGCCGCCGGATCGCACGGAAGTGATGAGTTTCATCTACAGCCACAACAACCCGTTCTATCCGCAGGACAATCGCCCGCTGATTTGGGCCTGGGATTTGAACACGGGTAAGCTCGTCTGGCAGAAGGACTTTTCGAAGTACGGTTCGGGCGGCAATGACTGCGGTTTGGCGTTGATGGACGGCAAACTCTACTACTCGACCTACTTCGGCTATCAGGCCAGCAAGCGCCGGCGTCGAGGCGTACCCGAGGGCATCAACGGCCTGACAACGTCGCTCGATCCCGAGACCGGCAACAAAGTGTGGCTGACGACGAAACACTACGTGACGGCCGGTTGTACGTTGACGGCCAAGGACGGTCGGCTGTATCTCGGCGGCTACAATCCCGCCCAGGACGACACAAAGGACCGTCACATTTGGTGCCTGAACGCGAAGGACGGTGCGATGATTTGGAAATCGGACCCGGTGCCTTCTGCGGTCAACGTGGTGACGGTTGGCGAGCGATTTGTGTTTTCGAACGCGATCCGAGCCCAATCTTTGACAAGGCAACCGGCAAGATGACGTACCGCTTTGACCTGGACTACAACTGCGCTCGATTCACCTATTCGGAACCGTTCTTGATGGGGCCGAATATGGACATGCTGGACCTGTCGCAGGGGCACAAGCTGGTGGCCACGGGGCCGGCGGTCGATTCGCGGGAGTGCTTGGGTTCAGCGGTTTCGAACGGTCGCATCTTTTACATTTCGCAGGCGAGTGGTCTGGAGTTGTCGGCCGTGTGCGGCGATGACGCCTTGCGACTGATTCCCGTCTGGGAGAATCGGCCATCCGTTAAGCCGTGATGCTGCGGCGACATGAGGTGGCGCAACGGACTCATGCCGCTGCTTCGCAGCTCAGGCAACGCCCTCGCCCTTAATTCCTGGGGTTTGCACCCCAGGCTATCAACTGCCGCCGCTACGCGGTTCGAAAACGCTGCACATGAATCATTTCCTTTGTCAGGACAAATCCCCGCATGACAAACACGCGAAAACATTCCGAGCGCCGGGTTGCTCTCGCCTTCATGGCTCACCCCGACGACGCAGAGATGACGTGCGCCGGCACGCTGATCCGGCTGGCCGATCTGGGCTGGAGCATTCACATCGCGACGGTGACCGCCGGTGATTGCGGGGCGTTGTCCGGAACTCCCGAGGAAGTTTCAAATGTACGAATCCTGGAAGGCACGAAGGCCGCGGAACTGGCGGGCGGAAAATTTCATTGCCTCAAGGAGCCGGACGGACGAACCGTCTACGACCGGCAGGCACTGCAGAAGTCGATCGATCTGTTTCGCGACATCGCACCGACCTTGGTCATCACGATGCCCATGTCCGACTACCACGCGGATCACGAAATCACCGGCCAGCTCGGACGCGCGGCCAGTTTCGTCTATGCGGCACCGAATGCCTCGAAGCAGCCGCTGATTCCGGGTTCGGGCGTGCCGTATTTGTACTACTGCGACGGACACGGTGGACGGGATCGAATCGGCCAACCGGTCGAACCTACCACGCGAGTCGACATCACGGGGCAGCTCGATCAAAAAACCGAGATGCTGGCCTGTCACGTCAGTCAACGAGAATGGCTCAAGCACCACAACGGGATCGACGAGTATCTGTCGGCGATGCGGAACTACGGCGCGGAACGCGGGCGGGAATGCGGTGTCGCCGCCGCGGAAGTCTTCGTGCAGCACCGAGGCCACGCGTATCCGACCGACGATCTGCTGTCAGAGCTGTTTCCGATGAGCGGTCAGACCAGTCAGCCGGGGGCCTGACATGACAGCTCCGATTCTCTACTGCGGTGACACGAGTCTCGCCGGCGCAGCGTCGTATTTAGCGGGAGTCCTCACGCATTGGGGTCTCGAATTCGAGTATCGGCCGAGTGATCAGTCGCTGCTCGCCGACGAAGTGTCGCAGCGAAAACTCGTGATCTTGTCGGACTTTCCGTCAACGGGAATGGACGACTCGGTCCAGACGAAACTGTTGGACGAAGTCCGCCAGGGAACCGGGCTGTTGATGATCGGCGGCTGGGAATCGTTTCATGGTCTTGGCGGCGACTGGGACACAGCGCTCGTGGCGGAAGCTCTGCCGGTCGAGATGTCGTCCACCGATGATCGACTCAACTGTGATCATCCGGTCTTACTGCGAAAGACGGTGGATCACCCGATTACGAATCGATTGCCGTTCGCGGAACGCCCACCGGTCGTCGGCGGATTCAATCGGTTTGCGGCCAAGTCGGATGCGACCGTGCTGCTCGAAGCGGACCGAATGGAGTGTCGGCATCGTGACGGCGAATGGCAGGTCCGACTGTTGGAATCGCATCCGATGCTGGTTGTCGGTCAGTTTGGACGAGGCCGCACGGGAGCGGTCGCCACTGATGCGGCTCCTCATTGGGTGGGTGGTTTCGTGGATTGGGGCTCCGAACGAGTCCAGGCTCAGGCTGCGGATGCGGAAGCGATTGAAGTCGGCAATCTCTACGCGGACTTCTGGCGGCAGTTGGTATCACATATCTCCGTCAAGTAGCACGGAACCATTGTCCCGTGACTGCTCGGGACAATGGTCCCAAGCTACGGGCCTCACAACTTGAAAACTGAATGGAACCGGATTCATGGACCTCGCAAATGCCATTGTCGGTCAGTCGGGCGGACCGACATCCGTCATCAATTCGTCGCTGGTGGGCATCGTGGATGAAGCGCGAGCGTCCGGGAAAATCGGCCGAGTGCTCGGCATGCGGTTCGGCATCGAGGGCGTGCTGAACGATCAATTGATCGATCTGTTCGAGCAATCCGAGTCCACGCTGCAAGGTTTGCGACACACGCCCGGCAGCACGCTGGGCTCGACGCGTCTCAAGCTGCAAGACGAGCATTTCGAGCCGATCCTCAAGCAGCTCAAACAACACAACATCCGTTATTACTTCATGATCGGCGGCAACGACACGATGGACACGATCCATCGCGTGACGGAGTACGCCGCCGCCCACGGCTACGAGATGCAGGGGATCGGCGTCCCCAAGACCGTCGACAACGACCTCTTCGGAACCGACCACACGCCAGGGTTTCCCAGCGCCGCCCGCTACGTGGCACTCAGCGTCGCGCAGGCGGGACTGCTGACACGGGACATGCAACGAGTCGACCAATTTTGCGTCTTTCAAACGGTCGGCCGCAGTGCCGGATGGCTACCCGCCGCAGCCGTTGCCGCTCAAGTTTCCGCGAACGATCCTCCGCACGTGCTGCTGCTTCCCGAGCGACCGTTTGATCGATCCGCCTTCTTGGCTGCGGTCGAGCGGCGACGGAAAGAACACGGTTATGTATCGATCGTCTGCGGCGAAGGCATCACCAATGCCGACGGCAGTCCGGTGAGCGCCTCGGAGACTCGCGACCGCTTCGACAACGTCGAATTCGGCGCGATGGGCGGCACCAGTGCCGCAATGGTGCTGCATCGCATGATCTCAGACGAATTTGGCTGGCGCGGTGAGTTTCAGGTAACCGAGTCTTTGCAGATGTGTGCGGCGGATCGCGGTGTCGCGCTGGATTTCGGAGAGGCGTATGGCGTCGGCCGCGAAGCCGTGCGGCGGTGCCTCGACGGGCGCAGCGGCGAAATGGTGACCATCGACCGTCTCGGCAACGATCCCTACAAGGTCGGCTTTGGATCGACATCGCTGGCTGGCGTCGCGAATCAAGAACGCCCGATGCCCGACGAGTTCATCTCGGAAGACGGCATGGGAGTGACCGAATCGTTTCACGAATACATCCGACCGCTGGTCGGCGAGATGCCCCGGTACACGAGTCTTCGTTGAGAGTCACTTTTTTCGTTGAACCGTCAGCCGAAGGCGTACGCGTGTCGACATGTTGGGTGCGAGTACGCCTACGACTGACGGTTAATCGAGCGAATGCGGTTTAGATTTTCGCAGGAAACCAAATGAATCCCGAAAACCCACGGCAGATGCAGTTTGGACTGGTCCAAGACATGTTGGCCGTCCCCGAGATTATTCGCTCCTTCAACACGGATCGCATGCGTCCAACGGCTGAACAGATCGCCGCCGCTGGCCGGTTGCTGATGACGGGCGAAGGATCCAGTCGGCTATTCCCGGCCAAGAACGCAATTGCCTCGGCCCGAAGACGCGGGAGCAAGATCGCTTTGCAAACGGAAGCCGGCTTGCAAGCTCAGGAATACGATCTCACGGACTGGGCCGTAATCGGTTTATCCAATTCGGGCCGAACCGCCGAAGTCATCGAGTTGTTCGATCAGCTTCAAACCGACGGACACTCGTGCCATTTCAGTCTGACCGCCTTCGCCGAAACGCAGCTCGAATCGTTGGCCACCACGGGATACGTGCTGGAATGCGGTGCGGAAAACGCCGTGGCCGCCACGAAGAGCGTCATCGAGCAGGGTCTGTTCTTGCAGACACTGCTCGAACAGGCCGATGGAAACCATGCCGTGAAATCGCGAGCCGGCGATCTGGCCGACAAAGTCCAAGCGGCACTGACGGCTCCGATTGCTGCCGACATCGTGCAGCGAGTTGCCCAGGCGAAGACGATTTTCTGGGCGGGTCGAAATGACGGCGTCGCTGAAGAATTGACGCTGAAAACCAACGAGATTGTTCGCAAGCCGTCTGATTTTCTGGAAGGAACTTACGGCGTCCACGGCATTGAAGAAGTCATGGATGCGGACGACGTCATCCTCTGGGTCGATCCTTATCCAGGTTCCGAAGAGAAATTCCGCACGGTGCTGGCTGACGGCGTTGGCTTGCAGATCATCGCCATCGCGTCGCGTCCAACATTGTTTCCGACGATTACGATTCCCGCAGCCGGCGACCTAGCGACCTTCGTGCAGATGGCGGCCGGCTGGAACCTGCTGGTGGAAGTCGGCTTGGCCCTCGACGTAAACATCGACAAGCCGGTCCGCGCTCGAAAAGTCGGGAACGAATTCGTGCCTTCGGCACATTGATGAGAGTACCCCAACGAGCTTCCGAGTCATCAAAAGCTGTGCCGACCCCGTGTCCACAATAATCATCAGACGTATGCCTCGCTCGCACCGAACATTCGCGCGATGATCAGCACCGTGATCGCGGCAGCCACCATGATCAGCGAAACCGCGACTGCCCCTTCCAAGTTACCGACATTCATCTCCAAGAAGACCGATGTCGACAGAACCTCGGTCTTCATTCTGGTGGCTCCCGCAAAGATCAACAGCGGACCGAACGACCTCGCCCACGCCAAGGTGAATGCCGTCATCATGCCTCGACCGGCTTCCGGAATGACGATCCAACTGAATGATTGGAACCGGCTGCGACCCAACGACAACGCAACCTGTTCGCACCGCGGATTGATGTGTCGAAGAAGTGACCCCGCACTCCGGACGAATCCATGGCTCGGTTCTACAAGTACAAATCCCTCGACGACGTGATCGCGGTGGCGATCGCGTTGGGTGGTGAGATGTCTCTTACGGATGACTTTTCGCCGCTGTTTCAGCCGGTGCGGATCGGCGAATTGACTGCCGGGAACCGCATGGCGATTCAACCGATGGAAGGCTGCGACGGCACGCTCGACGGCAAGCCGGACGAACTGACTTATCGCAGGTATCAGCGTT
>JAQBZS010000488.1 GCA_027622115.1 Planctomycetota bacterium
GAGCCGCTGTATTCCGGATTCCACTTCTACGGCTCGATCGCCATCTTGCCCTACAAGACTTCCGCCAAGCCGATGGATTCCTGCGAGTGGTCGCTGGGCCATTATCGTCCCGGCAACAACGTGCCGCCGTATTACCAGGACATGAAGGCGGACCTAAAATCGTTTTCATACCAGGGTTTGATCACGTCGATGCTGTTCTATATGTGGCCGTAAGAACGTGTGCAGGGTTAATTAATGAATGTAGGCCGGAACAAGCTCTGCGCAGTTCCGTGCAAGTACCTCGTCCGTAGCCAGGCTCGCCAGAGCGTGGGACTGGCTCTGCATTCAAAAGCCCACGCTCCGGCAGAGTGACTACAAAACGGGAAGTTGCTGCTGCACGCTCCCGAGCGGTTGTCACGCGGTCAATTCGGCGAGTGACTTCAACGCGAATGCCACATGTAACGAAGTTCCGATCGGCAGCGTGTCCTCGTCCATCTTGAACATGGGATGATGGACGCTGTAGTCGGCTCCGATCTTGGGATTCCTCATCCCCAGCCCCACGAAGCAGCCGGGAACTTCTTCGGTGTAATACGCGAAGTCCTCGCCGCCCATGATCGGTGGCGAATCACTGACGTGGTCCGCCCCAAGAAGCTCTCGACCGATTTCCTGCGCCAGGTTCCAGCTGTGTTCGTCATTGACGGTGGGTGGGTACGAGTTGCCCGGAAACTCGACCACGGCTTCGCAACGATGAGCCCGCGCGGTCAGCGTAGCGATCTCTTGGATGCGTTGTTGCAGCGCATGCAGTTGCACGAGCGTCAGGGCTCGGACCGTTCCACCGAGCTTCACTTCCGGCGGGATGACATTGTAGGCCGCGCCGCCATGGACCATCGTGATGCTGATCACGCCGGATTCGATGGGGTCGAGTTCTCTGGCGATGATCGTTTGCAGTTCGGTGATGATCTTGGCGGACGTTGTGACGGGATCGATCGCGAGATGCGGCATCGCCGCGTGTCCGCCCTTGCCTCGCACGGTGATCGTCAAGCCGCCAGACGCGGCGAGGAACGTGCCTGTTCGAGACGTGATCTCGCCCGAATCAGCCAACGGCCACACATGCAGCCCGAAGATCCGCTGCACGTCGGGGTTCTTGAGCACGCCTGCTTCGCGCATCCGTTTGCCGCCGGCTCCGCCCTCTTCCGCCGGTTGGAACAACAGCTTCACGGTGCCCGGCAATTCGGATTCTCGCTGCTTCAACAGCCGAGCCGCGCCCAGCAGCATCGCGGTATGGCAATCGTGTCCGCACGCGTGCATCTTGCCGTCGACTTCGCTGCGGAAGTCAACATCCGCTTCTTCGTGAATCGGCAACGCGTCCATGTCGGCTCGCAAAGCCACACACGCTTCGCCGCTACCGATCGACGCCAGCACGCCGGTTTCAGCAATCCCCGCCTGGAACGAGATGCCCAATTCGGTCAATGTGTCCTGAACCAATCGACTGGTCTTGAATTCTTCGTATTGCAATTCCGGCTGCCGATGCAGCGTTCGTCGAATGTCCACGATCCAGTCCTGAATCGAACGAGCGTCTTGGAGCAGGGCGTCAAGTTTCATGATCGGCCTCGGAGTTTATTGACGGTGATTGCAACGCGGTTCGAATCGTAGACAGTGTTGGAGGAATTATCCGCTTCTAGAGGTTATCAGGAATCGTAGACGATTGACTGACGTCCCGGACGAAATCTGTCGGTCTGCCTGCGCAGCTGGCATGCACGCGACGGTTTTGCGACCGCTTGGGTCGTATTGTCGGGTTTTTGAGGTTGGACTAGTATCCCGCCGCCTCAAGCCCCCACGACTCACCTCAAACTTTCCACTTCCCCCATCTCGCGAGCAACACGCAATGGATTTCCAACTCCGTTCCGTTGGAAAGACGTGTGAGAAATCCGGTCACCCGCTGGCTCCCGGCGAGGTGTGTCATTCGGTGCTCGTCGAGCGGCATGGGAAAATGACGCGACTGGATTACTCGCACGAAGCTTGGTCGGGGCCGCCCGAGGACGCCGTGGCCTATTGGCGAGTGCAAGTTCCCGACGCGACGGAAAAACAAACTCCCACGATCACCACCGATGGTCTGATGAGCTATTTCGAGCAGCTTTCGGAAGCTCCAAATACCGTGCAAGAACAAATGCGATACGTGCTGGCCTTGATGTTGCTTCAGCGGCGACGCTTGAAACTTGAGGGCTCGCGCACGGACGGGGACATCGAATACCTGCAACTTTCCGGCAGTCGGGGCGATGGTGATTTCGAAGTGCGACAGCAATCACTGAGCGATGAAGAAATTGAGCAGCTTCAAAGTCAGTTGAACGTCAGCGTGACATCGGAATGGCAAGAACTCGACGGAGTGCAAATTGCGGAACAAACCAGCCTGACGGACGACGACTTGTGACGACCATGGATTGAATGCCTATCGGATCGTTCGCGGATCAATCGGCCAATTGGAGACAGGGATGTCATTGGGGCCAAATTACTGTTGTGACTCACAATGCAAGATCGGCTGGCGCTGGTGCATCGTTCTCGCGTGCGTGAGCCTGGCAAGCGGCTGCTGTCTGCCAGGCAAGTCCAAGTGGAATCCGTTTCCGTGCGAACCGAAGTGCGTCCTGTCGCCGAATCCGAGCAAGCGGGAACTGGTGCAACACATCAACGCCAACGCGGAACGTCTGCGGTCTTGGCGGTCCACGAATGCCACACTGTCGATGTCCGGCATGGCGCTGCCGATCGCCGCGACCATCGCCGTCGAGCGACCGATGAAGCTGCGTTTGATCGCATCGTCCATTCGTGGTGACGAAGCCGATCTCGGCTCGAACGATGAAAGCCTGTGGTTCTGGATCAAAGAATCGGAACCGCAACGCATCATCACCGTCAAACACACCGACGTACCGTTTGTGTCCGACCGCATGCCGATTCCGTTTCAGCCTGAATGGTTGATCGACGCGCTCGGCGTGAAGCTGTTGCGGGAAGAAGACGTCGAATTGGAATGGACGGACCCCGAGAACCGGCTCGCAACGCTGACCGGGACGGTGAAATCGCCCGATGGGAAACGCATTCGTCGCATTATCGAAGTCGACACTTGCATGGGCCATGTTCGCAAGCATTTGCTCTACAACGAAGACGGTCGGCTGATTGCGTCCGCGCGGATGTCGAAACATCGATCGATTCAAGGCACGTTCGTGCCCAAGGTCATTCATCTCGATTGGCCCGAGGCCCAGATGCAAATGAAGTTGACGCTCGGTCGCATCGACGTGAATCCGCCCGATGCGTCGGCCGCTGCGTGGCAGGTGCCCAAAATCTCGGGTTATCAGGTGCTTGATTTGGGACAGTTCGTGCCACCCGGTCGCAGGATGGCGGCCAGCCGGGACAAGAATGCAAATGCACGAGTCTCGCAGAAGCGCGTCGGTGTGGCTCCGACGTCGGAATTCGACTGGGCCGCAAGTCCGGGCAACTCGATACGGCAAGCATCGGGGCTGAAACATGTGGACGGCGGATCGAAACCGTTTCCGCCCACATCGCCGAATGCGATTCGAGGATTAGTGTCGCCGGGTGATGCGCGTGATGAGCCGCCGTGGGCGGATTCCGAAGAGCCGCGCGAGTCCGCATCCGCATTTCGAGCGACCGATTTACATCCGTCGGATTCGCGCTCGTCCGCTCCGAATCCAATCCCGCCGGGCGTTGATTCCACGGCAACCAACGAACTCTTCAAGGACGAGCCCAACCCGTTCGAGGGCGATGGCTGGACGACTCGAACGCGACAATGACAACCATTCGCCGTGGCCTGAACATTGTTGGACTGCTGATGGCGTTGACGCTGATCGGCACGGTGGGCTTCCGAGCGGTCTCCGGAGCGAACTGGATCGACTGTCTTTACATGTCGGTGATCACGCTGAGCACCGTGGGCTTCAGGGAAGCCGTGCCGCTGGACGATATCGGGAAACTGTTTGTCGTCGTGTACTTGATCGTCGGTTTCGGCGTGTTCACGTACAGCGCGATGCAGCTGGGACAGTGGATGGTCAGCGTGGAATTTCGGGCACTTCTGGAGCAGCGACGCATGAACCGGCAAATCGACAAACTCGATCGTCACTTCATCATTTGCGGGTTGGGCCGAGTCGGTCGGTCGATTTGCCAATACCTCGCCCAGCGCCGGCAATCGTTCCTGGTCATCGATACGAACGAAGAACTCCTACGCGCCGAGTGTGAGCAATCCGGTTGGCCGTTCGTCGTGGGTGACGCCACGGATGACTCGACATTGAAAGACGCCCGCATCTCGCAGGCTCGCTCGTTGACTTCCGTGTTGCCGACCGACGCGGACAATGTCTACGTGGTGCTGTCGGCTCGCATGTTGAACGCCGGCTTACAGATCATCGCCCGAGCCACCGACGATCGCGCCGTCGAGAAAATGGAACGCGCGGGTGCCAACCGAGTCATCAGCCCGCTCACCACGAGTGGCGTCAAAATGGCTCGGTTCATGTTGAATCCCAGCATCGAAGACTTCATCGAAATCGCCGACAGCCACGGGAGCAACTTGGAAATCGCCGACGTGCAGATCGATGCGGAAAGTCCGTATGTGGGCCAAAAACTGGCCGATACCAATCTGCGGCAACTCGGAGTGATGGTCATCGGGATTCGCCGATCCAACGGTGATCGACTGATGCCGCCGCCCGGCACCGCAGTGATCGAGTCCGGCGATTCGCTCTTTGCGTTCGGCACGTCGGAGTCCGTGAATCGAATTCTCCGCGAACGCGTTTGACTCGGCTCATGCTCGTTGAACTTAACCGTTAGCCGAAGGCGTACGCGTCTTGTGGACGTCAACACGCGTAGTTGTCAAATTCACCAACCGGCGCGGTGTACATTGACGACGTGCGTCAACCAGTCGAGCAAGTCGTCGATGAAGCAATCACGATTCGGCTCGAATTCGAGCGTGTGTTGTGCGTTGGGATATTCCAGCAACCACTTATCTCCCGACGCAACTTGATGGAAGAACGCCTTCACGCGTGGGTTGTCGATGATGCGGTCCTGTCCGGCGAGCATCATCAGCAGTGGGCACTTGAGCTGGGTGCCTTCATGGATCGCCAGTTCGTCGAGATTCCGGCAGGCGATCAGAAACGACAGCGTCGCTTTGTGTAGGGCGAGCGGATCGTGTCGAATGAATTCTTGCCACGCGGGATCGCCCGTGAACAGTGCGGTGTCGGTCAACGGAATCGGCACCGACACCCACCCATAACCCTGTGAGACGGCCAGATGCAATTTCAGCATTTGCCAGCGACTGGGTCGAATTCGGGCGTGAATCCCAGGGTACAGCATGGCCACGCCGTCCAGCAGGTCCGGTCGACGCGACGCCAACATGCTGGTCAATCGCCCGGCCCAGCTGACGCCCAGCAAGATCACGGGCCGATGGCCGCCGCTCGTGCGTTCGGCATGACGAATTGCCGTGAGGTATTGGCAAACGTCATTGATCAGCCGATCGTGATGCGGTGCGTTGCCGCGTTGTTCGCCGTTCAGTCCGGAGCCGCGCCGATCCAGAAAATGGACGTCGTACCCAGCCGCGGCCAAGCGACTGGTCGAGTAGGTGTACCAGCCGGAGTGACTTTGAACTCCGTGCAGCGCCACCACGTGAGCCAGCGGTTCGACATCCGGTTTCCAACGGCGCAGATGCAGCAAGTATCCGTCCGAGGCGGCATAGGTCTCGATCGTGTGCTCGCGAATCGAAGCACGATCCGTCGATCGCCGCGTCGCCACGGAACGCTGTTCGATTGAGTCCGGGCGATTGATGGGTTCGCTGGAAACAGTCGTCATGCGATTAAGAGTCGATTAGGCGAGCGGCGGGAAATCATGGTGGCCAAATCCGCGCGCGGCGACCGAGCCATTGGACGGTGAAGACGACATTACGCGACCGGTGCCGCGCCGGGTGGAGTACACAATTCGATGGTGTGTCCGTCGGGATGGGTGCGATCGCCCCATTCGATGGAAAACCGTGGAAAAGAGGCGGCGTGTGCCAATCTGGCGATTTA
>JAQBZS010000489.1 GCA_027622115.1 Planctomycetota bacterium
CCAAGTTGGACATCGCCGAAAAGCGGTTGCCGCAAGACGGAGCCATTGCCCTGCGTTCTGCGGAACGCCGAGTCGATCTGCGAGTCAGCACGGTGCCGACCGTTCACGGCGAAAAAGTGGTAATGCGGGTGCTCGACAAAGGAGCCATCCCCCACGATCTCGGAAAACTCGGACTGGATGAACGTCAAACAGCGGACATGCTGTCATCGCTTTCGACTCCGCACGGCCTGATCTTGGTCACCGGTCCAACCGGCAGCGGCAAGAGCACCACATTGTATAGCTGCCTGCAACGGCTGAACGATCCGGACCGCAACATCTGCACGGTCGAGGATCCCGTCGAATACAAGTTTCACGGCATCAATCAGGTGCAGGTCAAGGCGCAGATCGGTTTGACGTTCGCCAGCGCTTTGCGCTCATTCTTGCGGCAGGATCCGGACACGATCATGGTCGGCGAAGTGCGTGACCAAGAGACCGCCGAAATCTGCATGCGAGCGGCCTTAACCGGGCATCTCGTGCTGTCCACGTTGCACACCAACGACGCGTTGTCGGCTGTCATTCGTCTCAAGGACATGGGCATCGAGCCATTCCTGTTGGGCTCCACGCTCAGACTAGTGGAAGCTCAACGACTACTGCGTCGACTGTGCAACGAGTGCAAGGAGCCGTATGTCTGCGATGCACAACTTGCCGAACGTTTCGCATTTGAAGACGGCGAAACGCTCTACCGTGCCGGCGCCTGCGATAAGTGCCGAGGCACCGGTTATGCGGGCCGGATCGGCATTTTCGAAGTCATTGCAATCACCCGCGACATGGAAGCTCTCATCCAGGCCGACGCAGGAGCCGGCGAACTCGCAAATTGTGCTCGCGAATCCGGCGCAAAATCGTTGCTCGACAGCGCGTTGGAAAAAGTGCGGTTGGGAGAAACCAGCCTGGAAGTCGCCCTCAGCGTGAAACATTGATGATTCTTGATTTTCGATTTGCAGACCGAAATCCGTCTTCGAGTCGATACCTCAACAATCGTGAATCAAGAATCTTCAATCCAAAATCGAAAATCGTCAATCAAAAATCAAAAACCGGACCCCCATTGTGTCATTTGAAGCTTGGTGTTTGGAACATTCGCGAGTCGGCAGTAAACGACATAAGTCGGTTAAGCTGGACGATCAGGTTTCGTTCTTTCAGCAACTCGCGACTCTGATCAACTCGGGCACGCCGCTGCTTGAGTCCATTCTGATCTGCGCGCAGCAGGCTCAGAGTCAGCGATTGAGCGAGTGCCTTGATGTCGTCGCCGAACACCTCATGTCCGGTAGCTCGTTTTCCGACGCGTTGCGGGACTACCCCGAGTTGTTCTCGCAACACTGGATCGAAGTCATCCAAACGGCCGAAGTGTCGGGCCAGATGGGTCCGGTGCTCGTCAAACTGAACGAGCAGATCCGCGAGTCTCGAGAAACGCGGCGCAAGATCGTTTCGTCGCTGACTTATCCCATAGCATTGCTGACGGTGGCGTTCGTCGTCGTATTGGTGTTGCTGTGGGTCGTGGTGCCGACGTTCACAAACATGTTTCGCGAGATGGGTTCCGAATTGCCGGGGATCACGCAATTCATCGTGTCGCTTTCCGACGGAGTCGCGATTTACGGCCCGTACTTTATTGGAGGCGTCATCGCGTTGGTGGCCACGTTGAAGTATCAGCTCAAACGAGATTCCGGCCGCAGACGCATCGGTGCGATCGGATTGGCCACGCCGTTGGTCGGCGATCTATTGGTCCAGACGGCCATGTATCGCTTCTCGTCCAATCTGTCGCTCATGCTCAAGAGCGGTGTGGCGATGCTGGAAGCGCTCGGCACAATGCGCAGTGTGTTTTCCAGCAACCCCATCTATCGCGATGCCATCGCCGATGTGGAATCCAGCGTGATGGCCGGCAACCCGCTGGCCAGTGCGCTCGAAGACAGCGGGCTGTTTACGCGGATGATGACGGACATGATCCGAGTCGGCGAAGCGTCAGGCAGGCTGCCGGATGTTCTGGAAGAACTCACTCCGTATTACCGAGACAAGGTCAACGGATACATCGCCAACCTGACAAAGCTGATCGAGCCCTGCATCATCTCGGTGATGGGCGTCACGATCGCGGTGGTGATGACTTCGATCTATCTGCCGATGTTCGAAATGGCGGGAAAGGTCAGTTAGTCGCATGCATCGAAGTACTCAACACTTAAAGACCCGCCCCGCTTCGCGACCGCGCAATCGGGATGCGTTCACGCTGGTCGAACTCATGATCGTGCTCACGATCATGATCGTGATGCTGTCGTTCTCGATGCCGTCCTTTCATCGCACCGTGCAACAAACCCGCACGGACAGTGCCGCTGCCACCCTGAGAACCATTTGGACCGCCGAACGCATCTATTGGCTCAACAACCGAACGTACTCGGCGACTCTGACGGAACTCGACGCACTGGACCTGATCGATCCCAACACGCTGGCCCCGCTAAACGGATTCGTCTTCGCCATTACGAATTCTAGCGCCACAACATTCACCGCCACGGCCACGCCGACGGGAACGAGCAAGTGGTCGGGACAACTCACGCTCAACGAACAAGGCGTCATCGGCGGCTCGATCCAAGCCGCCGGTGAGACCGACATCCTGCCGGGTTTGCTGTAATGATCGACTCCGGTAACTCACAACCTCAAATCTACCGACTCGGACGTAGCTTGAAACCATCGTCCCGAGCGTCACGGGACAATCGTCCCGTGCTACGGGGAACCACCATTTCTCGCGGTCCGCGGGCCGGTTCTTCATTCTTGGAGATCCAGGTGGCGCTCGTGCTGTTGGGCCTGTCGACCGCGGCGATCGCACCGGTGATGGTCACGCAAATGCGACAAGCGACCGCCATCGAATCTCGGCTGGCACCGGGCGTGACGCACTATGTCGCTCAGTCGCAGATCCCGTGGTTCGCGAAACTCGGCGGCCGAGCCGCATTGACAGCAAGCCCGTTCGTGTCGTCGCCGCTGAAGGTCTCCGGCTCGCCGCCGAATCCAATCGTCGATGACTTGGAACCGCACTACTACGAGGGCGGTTCATGGGGCAGCCAATCCAGAAAACAAGCCTATAACGACGACAGTCGGCGAGCCAATGCGGGCGACGGCTCATCGATTTGCCTGTGGGAATTCACCAATCTTCGAGCACAGAACTATGTGATTCAGGCGTCATGGCCCGTCGAAACAAATGCCGCCACGAACGCTCCTTACGGGATTTACGATGCGGCGTCATTCCGCGGTAGGGTATACGTCAATCAGAATAAGTCTCCGGTCGGCGAGACCGCCAACGGCGTGACCTGGCAGACTCTCGGAATCTATTGGATCGATACCGGCGCGATCTGGGTCACGCTGGACAACAACTCCAACGGACGCGTCTCCGCGGATGCTATTCGAATTGTTCCTGCGGCACTGGACCTGAACCTGACACAAGTCGACCTCTCGCCGGAAACGCAACAAGTCTCCGTCCATATGACCGTTACACCGATACAGCCATGAGCCTCCCCACGAAATCCAGGCACGGCAACCGAGCCGGCTTCACGATGGTTGAATTCACGGCGGTCGGTGCCGTGTTGACGGTCGTTGTCGTGGCGACGTCGGCGATTTGGACCGGTCTGTTGAAGCCGATGCGGGGAAGTGTCGCGCAGTTGCGAATCGCCCAAGAAGCACGACTGGCCACGGAGAGCATCCTCCGAGATTTCAGCGGCTCAGATCCGTCACAGCGACTCGGCACTAAAACCGGCGGACGGTTGGTGGGCGCGAGAGTCGTGAATTCCGAATTGCAATTGTGCTTTGATGGCTCGCCCAAAAACGCCACTGCGGACTGGGCACTCCCCGACAGTACGATCACGTATACGGTGACGGGAAATCGTCTCGAACGAATCGACAACATCACCGGCAACGCGATCCCCATTGCCGCCGACGTCGATGCCATGTTGCTCAAAGACACCGGAGCCTCGATCGAACTGCAATTGACGTTTGAACGTCGCCAGGTTCGGCAACAGTATGAGCTGTCGTTGGAGAAGCCATGAACGATCGACGATCCGGCTACGCCATGATTCTGGTGCTCGCGTTGATCTTGGTGGTCAGCGCGGTGTCCGCCACGGCGTTCCGGTATCTCGCAACCGCCGCGCGAGTCGAACGCACGATCTCCATTCAAAACGACCTGGACCAAGGGGCGTTGCTTGTCGCGGCCCAAGGCTTGTCGTTGCTCGAAACCGCACCACCGCCGTCCAACCCCTATCAGTGCCAAACGTCGGCCACGATCAACGGCACGCCGACCGCCTTCGAATTGACCTACACGTCCGACATGTTCAACGAATGGCAACTCGACGTGCGACCGTATTCCGGCTCGGGACTGCCGACGATGCCCGATTCATTCGCCAACATCGCGCCGTAAATCGTTCGCTTGGCGACCCCCAATGACCCTTTTACGGTTCGAAAACGCGGAACGTCAAAACTTTCGCCGTGGGCGACGTGCAATGTCCCCGCCCGATCGATTGCGAAGGCTGCTCGCCCAATGCCGTTGGCCTGGAGCATTTTTCGCGCCGTGAGCCGGTCTCGGATTGGTTCGAATGTCCGCGGCAACTCGTCTCTTGTGAGCGCTTTGGGCCAGCCGTACGATTGTTCGCGTCACGAACCTTGTCGTGGATGTCGAACATTCGTCCTGCGGCTTCTTGTTGCTTCGCTTAAAGACCATTCGCCATGCCGACGATTTTGTTGATCGAAGACGACCGCGAGATTTCGAACACGCTGTCCGGTGTGTTGAGCGCGGCGGGATATGAAGTCTTCACGGCTCCGAACGGACAGGAAGGTCAACGGCTGATCACGAGCCGCAAGCCGGACCTGGTCATCACCGACATGATGATGCCGCGAATGGGCGGCTTTCCCGTGCTGGACTTCATCAACACACTCGAGGACCGTCCGCACGTGATCATGATCACCGCCAATGAAGGCGGTCGTCACAAGGCCTACGCGGAATCGCTCGGAGTCGTGGATTATCTCCGCAAGCCGTTTGCGATGGACGTCTTGCTCGAATCCGTCGAACGCGTCATCGGGAAACCGAACGCCGGCTGATCAATTCTTCGCTGCCTGCCGCAATTCCGTCTGAAAGCGAATCCGCTTTTGGGTCGTGAATTGATACGCCGTGATCTTCCAACCGTCTTTCGTGGACTGGACCGTCAGCGTGGCCGTGTATTCGTTTTCGCGAGTATGGACGTGGCCCCAATGCTCGACGGATCCGGTGACTCGCCAACGACACTTGCAGTCGAATTGGGTCGCCGTGGAAGCCGTCACATCCGTGCCGAGCATTTCAACCTTGCGGACTCGTGCTTGTGACCCGCCCTGCTCCGACAACACGAGCGACCGCTTGACTTGCAAATAAAGCTCTCGCAGGAGATCGCCGTCCACGCTTTGAGCCAAAGCGTCGTAGACGTCGCTATCACTCTTGTAGTCGAAAGCTCGATACACGTTTTTCAGCAGCGCCGTGGCGATGGCTTGAATCTGCTTGGACGTGGGCGTGGCATCGTCGAGTTTCACGGTGACGCGCGCCGGTAGAGCCTGTTCACGTTTGGTTTTTGGCTTCCATTCGAAGGTCGCATCGTCGGGCACGAACATTCGCACGTGTGGATCGTCGTCGCCGACAAGAATCACGGACCGCAAGAACGACGCGTACTTGTGAAAGGTGTCCCACGTCATCGTCACGGACGCGGGCCACCCCTTCGTGCTGTACGACAGAATGATGCCCACGCGAGCCTGATACATGCTGACTTTGCGCGGCTTGGCGTTCTGGGCGAAGTCGTTGATGTCCAGCCCGAAGAAGCTCATGCGATCGAGCACCGGTCGGACCCGCACGCCGTCGATCTTCACCGGATTGCGATTGCGGAAATACGTGGCGATACGCCGCTCGACCCCTTGCTGTTCCTTGACGTCCAAATAATCCGGATGTCGACGAGCGATCGGAATCCACTTTTCCAGCGTGAGTAACGGCACCAGGA
>JAQBZS010000490.1 GCA_027622115.1 Planctomycetota bacterium
CCCCAATGATCGAACGGAAACGGTTGCTCGCTACCTAGATAGGCGGTGGCCAGAAAGACAGTCGCGGGGACGTTCAACTCACGTAGCACGGGCCAGGCGTTTAAATAAACGCCTTCGAACCCGTCGTCAAACGTCAGTACCACGACGTACGGCGGAACGCACTCTCCTCGTGCGGCGTTCTCTAACACTCGACTCAATGGCCAGAAGACAAAGCCAGCCTGGACGAGGCCGCGGATCTGGCGTTCGAACTGACGAGGCGGCACGTTGATGGATGGCCTTTCGACCGCAGAGACTTCGTCGGCGATGCGGTGATACAGCAGGATGCCAAACTGTCCGCCGACTCGTGGCCCGACCATCCGGCAGGCCGCAGCTCCGAAACCCGACACACCTCGAATACTCCAGTCGCTGATGGTCCGACGAAGCGAGTCCTCCGCTGGTGCGAAGCGCGCGAGTGTTCGGTGCGTGATCGGAGAAGCCATGTTCATGCGTGCCCGTATCGCCCCAGTCTCTGTCAGTCCCGGTGGATCGTTGCGTGCGTTGCCGTACCGCAACTTTACGTCGCGTTACTGAAACTGCATCCACTCGCTGATTCGATGGATTATGCGGCCTGGGATGCGTGCTGGTCCATAAAGCGGCGAGTTGCGCACCCATTCGCGCGTCTGACGCCAACTATTTCGCAAACAACGTGCCACGGGCCGGAGGTCGACGCTACCGACTGCAACTTCGGTGGCTCCTGACATCACCAGGGCCTTGTACGGTGCGACTCCACGCCCCAAGTCAATCTTGTTGATCCCAGCCGACTCACACTGCTGCGCGACCATCGCCAGCAAGGCACGACCGGGGCCGTACTTTGCCAGTTCCCGATCGTACGCGGGGAACCACCAATGCAACACATCGCCCGATCGCATTCCGAAGTGCGATGCAACAGGTCGATCGCCCGCATACAACACCGACAATACTCCTTGAAACGACTCCGAGCTGTGCTTCCAGATTTCACGAAGTAGGTCAATCGTCCACGGGAATGAGAAGACATCGGTCACGTTGGTTGCCCGATACTGTTCCGACTTCCACCGAAGTAAGGTCTCGAAAGCAGTGGTCTCGGCGGAGAACATCTCACAGCGAACGGGAGCGATCTCGCGCGATAGTTTTCGGCTCAGTCGAAACGTTTGCCGCATTTCCTCCCGCGCTGATGTTCGCAGCGCGGCACGATACGATTCGAAGCCGTTCGACAGATCGACGTATGGCGAGTGATCGATGAATCGATGATACGGCTGAAATGGCTTCTGTGTCGCGAGCATGTGGTCGAAGTCGAACACCGTTAAGCCACCTGCTCGTAGGAGCTGCTCCGCATCGAGTTGTAGGCCGGGACGGCCCACAACGCCTTGGTAGTCGGACAAGCGACCGCCAAGAGGCTTGGCGATATGCGCGCCCGATCGTTGGAACGGAAGGAATCCGACGGGTTGCTCATGTTCCAGGATGACGGCAACTTCAACGTCGTCCCGAACCGCTGCGACTGCCTCAGCGAACTCCGGGCGGAAGTAGGGACTGTCGAACTCGGCAGATTGCTCCTGGAAGCTCGCCCAGGCGGCAAACTCTGCTTTGGAAATCTGCGATGGAGTTGTGAGTTTGACTTGCATCGGTCGTTGCTTCGATCAAGGGGATTCGTAAACCGCCAAGCGTTGCCAGTCCGAATCAATAGTTTCGAGTTTGTGTTGTAAGGTCAGCCACGGAACATCAACCAGCGGATCTCTTCGGCATTTAGGCAATGCGTAGATGATCGACAGTTTGCGAGGCGATGCGTGGAGCGAATCGCGAATTCTCGCCAGGACGGTCATCAAAACCGGTTCGTCGAACGGGTTAAACAGGAAGATGTGCGTCGCATCCGTGGGAACTTCATACTTCCGCGCGTCTTCCGTCGCGATGGTGACGTCGTCGCAACGCAGCTTGGACGAGGCGCGGCGGATGTTGTCGCGTGCGATCTGACTCAGCGAGTCCGACCTTTCCACGCCGATCACTCGACGAAATGGATAAGTCGCGGCCAAACAGACGGCGCGTCCCATGCCGCAACCGTAATCGATGAAGACATCTTCGTCTGGCCGAATAGAAACATGACGCATCGCCGCGTCGAATGATGCGTAGGGCACGGGCTGATATCCAAAACTAGCGGCGTCGAACTCCAGCTCGCTGGCGGTGATGCTGCCGCTTGTCCTGATCCCCAATCGGCGTTCACGCAACGCACTGCTGGCCGCTCGCCAGAGACGACGAATCGTGCTACGCAATCCTCGCTCGGCCAGGCTGTCGCGCAGCTTTCGCGGCACAATGCGGACGAGCGAGCGGTCGTTTAGGTCCGGGGTTGGCATCCCGTGTTAGCTCCCCGAATCCAACGAATGTTTGAGAATCCCGCCCGTGTACCGCAGTCGTTGGATCAGCCGTTCGGCGGGTTCACGTAACGGAGTGCCGCGCAGAAGTTTTTTCGCCCAGACCCACGAATGTTTCATGGCTCCGGCGACGAGTCGTCGGTCCACGGCTCCTTCGGCGACGCGCGTCACTCCAGAGCAGAACGTACGTTTGAACGATTCGTCTCCGCGCCCCATGTCGATGCGTGAGATTCCCAGTGATTCGGCGGCTTGAGCCAACTTGACCATCAACATCAGACCGGGCGAGAACTTTTGGTACTTCGGATTGAAGGCAGTGATCCAACCGTGCAGGACCGGTCCGTTACGCAACCCAAAGTTGATCGCTGCCAGTTCATCTCCGACATACATGGCGGACAACATGGGCCGAAACGCTTCGCCGTGCGTATGGAGCAATCGATTCAACAACGGTCGAATCCAGGCGGGACGGAAGCAATCCGCGCGTCGCTGCCGTCGAAGCTGTTGTTGCTTCCAATCGATCAGCGTGTCCAAGACGCGGCAGTTGGTCGATTCCGGCTCAAATCGGACGTGGGCGACTTCTCGATCTAGTTTGCGCGTCTTTCGGAGAACTTCGGCCATCTCCTTACCGCCGCGCTGGCGACATCCTTTGCGATACGGCTCGAATCCGTCCGATAAGTCCATGAAAGGTGAATCGGAGTAGGCCCATTGAAACGGAGAGAGGCAGTCATGCCCCGTTACCAAGTGATCGAACTGCCACGCCGATAAGCGTCCATCGCGCAGTACGCGACGCATATTGATCGAAGCGTCCGGCTGGGCGATCAAGCCCTGGAAGTCCGTCAACGAGCCCGCCACTGGAGCCGCGATGATTCGCCGCTGACGACAGTACGGAAGAAAGCCGACGATGGTACCTTCTGTCTCGATGACGGCAACTTCAACACCGTGTCGTTCCGCGGCAACCGCTTGCGTGAACGAGGAGCTAAAGAAAGGGCTGTCGAGGGCCGGGTTGCTACGCTGTAGTTGATACCAACGGTCGAGCAAACTCGCATCGAGCGAGCTTGCAGGACAAATCGTTGCCGTGGTTCGTTTCGACATGATGCTCGCTGTTTAGAGTATCGAGGGAAGTGAGTGGTGTACGTGCAACTTCAGGCCGCTCCAGGCATGTTGGAACGTCTTGTTCATCCATGCTTGCCGCGAAAAGATGTCAACCGCTTTGGGAGGAAGGATGTACAGAATCGTGAGATCGCGAGGTTGGCGTTCGAGCGAAAGGCGAATCTGTTCAACAACACCTTCCAGCAGGTGACCGGTAAACGGGTTGAACAGAAAGATGTTCTTCGTGTCGTCGGGAACAACGAACTCTTTGGCGTTTTCATTGATGACTTGAATCGTCTTGCAAGTTGTTCGACGCGAGAGCCGGTCGATATTGGCGTTTGCGTCGTCACACAATTTGGACGACAACTCGACCCCCATGATCCGCTCAAATGGCAACACCGAGGCACGGGCGAGGACACGCCCCTGGCCACATCCGTAATCGATAAACGTCCCGGTTGGAGCTGTTAAGTCGGCGTGATGCAGCGCCAGCGCGAGCTGGCGGTAACCAATGGGGTCGTATCCAATACTAGCGGGATCTTCGCTGAGGAACTCCCGTGGAATGCAATCTGCCGTATCGATTCCGAGTCGCCGCTCCCAATATAGTTCGTTGGCCAGAAACGACATTCGGCGTATCGTCGACAGCAACCCTTTCTCTCGGATTCGACGCATCACTTGCGGCACGAGCGACGTGGGTCGCAGGTCCGCCGGCAGAGTTGTTTCAGTTGGAAGCATATTACTCCTCCCGTAGGTTAAGTTGCGTTAGCGATCGGCCCACCAGTTGCCGACGCGACGAATCAGCCGGACAGGTCCTCGAATCGGCGCGGCCAAAGGCGTCTCCCTCATTCGCTCGCGAAGCGTATTTGTGTTGCGACGCACGCATGACCTCAGCCGAGAACGGTCGGCGACTCCCAAGGCAACCGGAATCGCACCGCTCATAAATCGTTCCTTGTAGATCTGTTGGCGGGCGGCAAAGTCGATTCGTTGTACGCCGTCATCCGCTAACGCTTCCGCCATCTTTAACAGCAACGTGATGCCAGGCGAATGCTTGCCGAATGCCGTGTCGTAGGCTGGATACCAGAGGTGGGCGACGCTCTTGCTTCGCATCCCGAGATGTACGGCAACCAGCTGGTCGCCAGCGAAGAGGACTGACATCAGGCCAGCGAACGACGCACTTTGCGTCAGACGAATTCGATCCAGCAAATTGACTAACCACTCATCTTGAAAGGCATCGACGACGTTTGTGCGACGATGTTGCTCCGACTTCCAATCAAGTAAGTGACGAAAGGTTTCATCTGAAGTGTCATGCAGTTCGAACCGTAAGCGTCCGACTTCTCGCTCGAGCTTGCGCTCCTTACGAAACGCCTGTTCGATGGCTCGACCGGACTTCTTCTTTTCATCGCAATACGCTTTGAATCCGTTCGTTAGATCGATGCATGGTGAACTGCCAACGTGGTAATGATAACGCTGAAACGGCGTTTGCGACGTCGGAAGGTGATCGAATGCCCACGAGTTCAGGCGGCAACCTCGCAACAGTTGTTCAACGTTCCATTCGACGCCTCGCTCGACGATTACACCGTGAAATTGCGAGATGTCGCCACCCACTGGCTCGGCAGCACTGCATCGACCTTCTTGAAACGGAAAAAAACCGACGATGGCTTCGTTTTGTTCAAGGACTCCAACGCAAATGTCATCACGGACGGAGGCCACCAACGTTGTGAACTCGGGACGGAAGAACGGACTGGCGAACGTACTGTCGCTGTCTTGGATTCGCGACCAGGCCTTCAAGTGCCGCTGCTCAAGATCGGAATGTGGCATCACGGTAATCTGAATCACGTGAGTCCTCCCATGGAAACGCTCTTCCAGTTCGAAGGTGAATCTGTCTCGTGAGGTCGCGTTTCGGCGCTGACTTCGGATCGCGTTTGGCGTGACATGACGTGAAGTAACGCGACGCCTGTGATGAATGGTTCGAATCCATTTGGCTGCGAGAATCCAGACTCAAAGAAGCCACCAGCAAACGCATAAACGAATGCTGCGAAGACGAAGCCATCTGCTGGGTCGGTCGTCTCAAGGCAACGCTTCATGATTCGGCGGAACGTGACGAAGGTGCCCATACCAAAGATTGCAACCCCGAGCAGTCCGGTGCTGAGAAGAACATCCAGGAAGACCGAGTGAGCACTTGGTACCGTCCATTCCTGTTCGATTGAAACTTCGTAAATTCGATCCGGAGTCCAGAAGCCTTGATAGCCGTAGCCAAGCAACGGTCGCTCGGCGACTTGTTCTACCAGGCTCGTCCACAGGGGCACTCGCCCGTTCAGCGTTATCAAGTCCGTTTCCGCACCGCGTCCAAATTGCGCGGCGGCAGTGGCGCTGCTCGTGAGTTCGGCACCGAGCAGCAGTAAGACTGCCAACCCAGCACATACCACGGCGGGAAGCCCAAAACCAACGACCGTCTGTTTGTCACGGGAAGCGACGAGATACCAGGCCGCGGAAATGCCGCACAGGCACGCGGCCACGGACGTGCGGGACTTCGTCAATATCAT
>JAQBZS010000491.1 GCA_027622115.1 Planctomycetota bacterium
GCCGAGTCCACTTTGAGTTCGTCGACCGAGCATGTCGGCAACCCGAACGACTCGGCCGTCCAGGCGTCTTCGGTGACTTTGCCGGTCGTGACGTGAAACACGGTTGTTTCGCCCCACAAGCTGACTTCGTCCAGCGACGCGTCTCCGCACACCACGATCGCTCGCGGACGATTTAAGCGTGCGAGCGCACCCGCCAGTTTGCGGGCGTTGTCCGGCGAGTTGGCACCGATCAGTTGAAACTCGGCGCCGGCGGGATTCGTCAGCGGACCCAGCAAGTTGAAAATCGTGCGGAACACCAGTTCTTTTCGAATCGGGGCGGCGTGTTTCATCGCCGCATGATGAACTCGGGCGAAACAGAATCCGATGCCGACTTCATCAATGCATTCCGCCACGAGATCCGGCGTCAGTTCCACGTTCACGCCCAGAGCTTCCAGCACGTCGGCTGAACCGCTGGAACTGGACACGCTGCGGTTCCCATGCTTGGCAACCGGAACGCCGACGCCAGCAATGACCAGTGCGGTCGCCGTGCTGATGTTGAACGTGTGATGGTTGTCGCCGCCCGTGCCGCACGTATCCAGCAACCCGGTACGACTCGGTTGGATGCGAGCGGCTCGTTCATGCATGGCCCGTGCGGCACCCGCGATCTCCGCTTCCGTTTCACCTTTGATCCGCAGCGCGGTCAACAGTGCGGCGGTTTGCACGGGAGTGGATTCGCCGTCCATCACCGCTCCGATCAGCAGCCGGACGGCGTCTTCACTGAGTTCCTGCTGATCCAAGAGTCTTTCCAGGGCGGCGTGGAATTCGGCATTCATGGTGGTCAATCATTTCGTGCGAGGAGCGAGTCAACATCGCTCCGCGCGATGTCCAACATGCGTCGCATCATAAGGTCGGCGTCCACGTCAAAGTAGTTTCGGATGCCGCCCACGATGCCGTTGAGACCTCGTTCTTCCACCATCGCAATGAACGCCGGCAGATCGCCATGCAGACCAACGGCGGTTTCCAAGGACATCTCCCGCTCCGCCAGTTCATCGACGCGCTTCGGCCACCAGCGTGAATCGACAAGGTCGGCGGAAATGAATTCGACCAACGCCGTCTCGACACCGCCCGCGTGTTGATCGCCGCGATCGCCCGAAAACGCGACCAGTGGATCGTGCAGCCAGCGAAACGCGTATCGCGTGACGGAACTCTGCCGCAGCCCGGCTTGGATGGCTTCGCGATGGACGATCGACCCATGCACATCCACCACGTACATCGATTGCGGAGCAACGATCCGCTGAACCGCGTCCGCGAAGCCCCGCACGTAACGCGTCACGAGCGGTGGAGTCAGGTCGATACTCACACCGAACGGCAAGCCCCACGTGAGGTGCCCGTAATCAACCGGCGGGCCGAGCAGCATGCCGGGTGTTTCGGCCCGAAGTGAACGCAGCACGGCGTAGCTCTGAATCGTGTCCGTGGCCAACGGGATATGGGGTCCGTGTTCCTCGACCGCCGTGTCGACGCTGAACGCCAACACTTCGGGGCGCGATTGGTCGATCACGCCGTCTCGGCGTGGAAGCTCGACGACTTCGTAATTCGCCTTCGATGATTCCCGCGCCCGAGTTCCCACGAAGAACGGAAAGCACTCGCCGATGCGTGCGAGCACATCGGTCTTGAGTTCCTCGTCCATCGCCTCGTGATACAACGGCGGCAGAACAAGCGAGCCCAACGACTCCAACTCTGCTGCCGGAGTCCCGATCGAACAAACAGGCAGCACGATTCGTTCGCGTTCAATCCGCGACAACAGTTCGTCGCGAGTGTACGCGGTGAGCCAATGTCCGTGGTTGACCTGGGTTGGTATCTGTCCGAGATCGAATTCGTGCATGGCAGTTTCCGTTGATGCGAGCATTTTTGTAGGCAGGAACAAGCTCCGCGCCGCGCCGGCAAGTGTTGAGCCCACATGCCGGAACTGCGCGGAACTTGTTCCGGCCTACAAAAATGCGGCGAAGTCGCGTCGATCCAATTTCGGATGTGTCCGATTTGGCTGAGTCGAGAATAGCAAGGATTCCCTCCTGGAGATTGCTCGACACCGCAACATCTCCGACAGTGACGGCGCGAAGCACACTCCATTGACTCCATCAGGCATTGGCAAGCATGAGCTACACACCCACGGAATTGATGATCTGTTCCGCGGCCCGTTTACTGGAAGACGGGGCGATGGTCGTCGTCGGCACGGGGGCTCCGTGTGCTGCGGCGATGTTGGCTCAGAAAACGACGTCGCCGAACCTGACGCTGCTGTTTGAAGCCGGTGGTGTCGGCCCGCAACTTCCGCGGATGCCCATCAGCGTCGGCGATTCACGCACGTTCTATCGCGGCATCATGGCCACCAGCATGGCCGACATCATGGAAACCTGTCAGCGAGGTCTCGTCGAATACACGTTTCTCGGCGGAGCCCAAATCGACCAATACGGCAATTTGAACTCAACCGTCATCGGCGAATACGAGCAGCCGCAAGTCAGGCTTCCCGGCAGCGGCGGGGCCAATGATCTGGCGTCGTTCTGTTGGCGAGTCCTGGTGATGACCCCGCACGACAAGCGCCGTTTCGTGGAACGAGTCGACTTTGTCACCACGCCGGGATTCCTCACCGGCCCCGGTGCCCGAGAAGCTGCCGGTCTGCCGCCGGGAACCGGACCGCATCGCGTGATCACCAACTTGGCCGTTCTCGGTTTCGATGACGCAACCAAGCGCATGTGTATCGAGTCATTGCATGAAGGCGTGTCGCTGAAAGACGTCCAAGATCACACGGGATTTGAATTGGTCGTCAATCAAGACCCGGCCACCACACCGAAACCCACCGACGAACAACTTCGCGTACTGCGTCACGAAGTGGATCCGCACCGTTACATCATCGGTCGTTCATGAACGGACGACCCAAGGACCGAAAACCATGAAAACGAATTGCGTGGCCTGGATTTGCGTGGGTTGGATCGCCGTGGTGACTCACTCGATTGCCGCGGCACAGCCGACGAGCGGGACGCTCAATGTCGTGGTGCCCGATGTGAAATCGGATGCCGCCGTCACCTGGGACTACGACATCGTCTATGTGCGTGCCCCCCGATTCGGCGATGAACGCGCGACGCGGTGGGCCGAGGTCTTCCATCCGATGAATGTCGATCCCGGCAGCGATTTGGTGCTGTTGCATCCGGACGGCAGCGAGGACGTGCTGGTCGAAGGTGGCGACGGCGCGGTGGCCGATCCGTTCGTCTCGTTCGACGGACAATGGATCTATTACGTGCGGTTTCATGACCAGACCAAACAGGCTCCGTGGGGTTTTCCGCGCGGCGGGTCCGACATCTACAAGATCCACGTCGGCACACGAAAGATCGTGCGATTGACCCACCAAGAGCGCACGCCCAATACCGGCATCCTCACGGCGGACGAAGCGAAGCACATGCCGGTCTTCAACCTTGGGCCGTGTCCCGCTCCACGTGGACGCGTCGTGTTCACGAGCAACCGCAATTTGTTCGAAGCCCCGAAGATGTACACCCGCGGGTCGTTCCAATTGTTCGCCATGGATGACGACGGCGCGAACACCGAAATGATCGGCCACTTGAACATCGCCAGCGCGTTGCATCCCGTGATCCTGCGAGACGGACGCGTGATGTTTTCCAGCTACGAAAGCCAAGGACTGCGCGATCTTCGCAACTGGGGACTGTGGTTCATCCAACCCGATGGAACCGGGTGGGGGCCGATCGTCTCCAGCTTTCAGGGCTCGGACGTGTACCACTTCCACACGCAGCTTTCCGACGGTTCGATTGTGTTCGAGGCGTACTACAACCTGAACAACTTCGGATTCGGCACCTTGTATCGCATGCCCGCCGGACCTCGAAAAGACTACTCGGCATTCGGACCTGCGGACCGCAACGACGAGCGGAACCCCAAGCAAGCCAACCCGCGCAAGCCACGCTTTGCGTTCACGCCGGACGGCCTGCAATCGGTGACGAGATTCGTGAGTTCGTTCGATTCACCGGCCGGACTTTCGAACCGCGACGATCCGGAATCGCGACGAGTCGGAAAGTTCACGCATCCCTGCGGTGCCCCCGACAATCACTTGTTGGCGGTGTGGTCGCCGGGCAGCGTGAACTCGAATGGGAGTCACCGAAAGTTCTGGTTTCCGCGAATCGACTCGGGCATTTACTTGATCAAGCACGGCGACCCGATCGACGAACCGTCTCAAATGCGGCTCATCAAGAACGACCCCAAATACAACGAGCAATGGCCGCGACCGGTCGTGCCCTACAAACGCATCTACGGCGTGGATGCGCCGCGATACAAAGCTCCCCCGACCAACGACGGCACCGCGTCGCCGCACTTGAAAGCCGGTTCGCCGTTCGGGTTGGTGGGCACTTCCAGCTTCTACAAGCGCGAAAGCGTCACGGCCGGCGCGGTCGCGAAGGACAGCGTGACGGCCGCGAATCCTCGACAGGATCGGCTCAAGGGACTGCGACCGTTCAACAAGTACCGGCCGGGAATCGATCACTGGTTCAATCAAGGATCCGATTGCGGCGTGTACGACAACTCGGACATCCACGCGATCCGCATCATCGCTCAGGAACCGGCCTCGCAGCGGAAGCGCATGTTTTGGAACTGGGGCGACGAACGCTATCGCATCCTCGGCGAAATCCCGTTGCGTAAGTTTGAGCGTCGCTTGGCGGCGAAGAGCGGAGCTTCGGACTCATCGAACGACAGTCAACCGCTCGATCCTGACGGCAATCCGGATACCAGCTTTCTGGCGCGGATCCCGGCCGACACGTCGTTTACGTTTCAGACGTTGGACAAGTACGGCATGTCGCTCAACATGGCCCAGACCTGGCATCAAGTGCGTCCGGGCGAAATCCGCCACGACTGCGGCGGCTGCCATGCTCACAGCCAGCAACCCACCGATTTTTCACTCACCGCCGCAGCTCGACCGAACTACCAGGTGCTCGACTTGGCCCACAAGACGCCGCTGCTCACCGACAAAGCCGGCGACGAATCCGGGCGGCGATGGGATGTGAAAGACGAAACAGGCTTGCGCTTCGAAGCGCAGGGTGCGGTCAATGTCGAGTTCTTCCGTCACATCGTGCCGATCTTCAAGAAGAGCTGCGGTGGCTGTCATTCGAAAGACAATCCCAAACCGGCGGCCAATCTCGTATTTGACGACATGGAAATGGTGAAGGGCGGCGGCGGAGGCGGCATGTTTCGCAGCGAGCCGGGCGGCAAGATCCCGGCCACGTATGCGATGCTCGTCCGAGGACGCGTCGATCGCTACGGACACAAGCATGTGAACGGCGGCTGGGTGCTGCCGCAGGTTTCTCGCTACGTGCGTGCGTATCAATCGCGGCGCAGCCTGCTGGCGTGGAAGGTGCTCGGTCAACGCAACGACGGCTGGTCGAACGACGATTTTCCGTCGGCCACCACGCCCGGCGATTCCACCACACTGCAACTGGGCGGCAAGCCCGTGGAAGCCGATCCGCAATCGCTCGCCATGGCCGACGTCGATTTCACCGGCAGCATCATGCCACCACCTGCGGCAGTCCGTGCCGGCAAAGTACAGCCGCTGACCGACGACGACCGCCGCACGATCTTTCGCTGGATCGATCTTGGCTGTCCGATCGACTTGGAATTCGATGGCTTGAATCCGACAACGAACGGACCCGCTAGCGGCTGGATGGACGATGAAACTCGTCCGACGCTGACGATGAACTTACCGAAACCCGGCCGCAGCGAGCGTCTCGACCGCATCGTGATCGGCATGCACGATTATTTCACCGGCCTGAATTTTGAGAGCTTTTCCGTAACGGCCGACTTCGAAATCGACGGCACACCCAGCGGAGAAAACCTAGCGTCGCGATTCAAGACGACGTCGCCCAACGTGTGGGAACTGAAGCTCACGAAACCGATCGAGACACTTACAAACGGCACTCTCACAGTGTCGGTCAAAGATCGGCAAGGAAACATCACCCGGATCGAACGGACAAT
>JAQBZS010000492.1 GCA_027622115.1 Planctomycetota bacterium
GCTGGAACAACTCCGCCAGGAACTGCCGCTCGGCGTATCGTAACTACAACGACCCGTCGAACCGGTGGAACAACCTGGGCTTCCGCGTGGCCCAAGCTCAGCGGACGCGGTGGATGCCGCACGGACTGAACAGACCGTTTTCCATCCCGGTGATCTGCCTGACTCGTTGAGTCGGAACCACGGATTGCCGTGTAAAATCTCGACCCGGCGGCTTCGTGCTGGTACTGCATGCTGGATGGCTTGCGGGAACGTGCGAAGTCGACATGTGTTCACTATGCGCCCTGACGTTTGCACATCGCTCCGCCAATCGCTTCGGTACGGTGTGGCGGGCTCCGCCTATTCGCCACCCCGACCTACGCTCATGGCTGCGCTCAGCGGACTGGTCCTTGGGCCAAGCGGAAGCCCAGGTCGCTGTAGCGGTTCGACGGCGTGATCCTGCCGCGGCTCGCCGACCGGCAGCCCTGCGCGGAGTCGCTCCAACTGCCGCCGCGGTACGCCCGGAACGAAGCCCGCGCAGGGCCGCGCGGGTCGTCGGTCGGCGACTGCTCGTAATTTGCGAACCAGTCCCAGCACCACTCGTAAACATTGCCGTGCATGTCGAACAGCCCCCATGAATTCGGCTCCTTTTCGCCAACCGGGTGCGTGGTCTTACCAGCATTCGCGCCATACCAGCCCGCACGTTTCAAGTCACTTTCCGCATCACCCAAGTTGTACCGCGTCGATGTCCCCGCGCGACACGCGTATTCCCATTCCGCTTCCGTCGGTAAACGAAAGCCTTCACCGCCTTCGCCTGTCACATCGTCTCCCTTCCGTTGGTAGTAGTTCGCCAGACCGTGCTGATCACTCAGACGATTGCAAAACTCAACCGCGTCCAACCAGCTCACATTCTCAACAGGCTGGCGATTATTTCCGGTGAATTGACTTGGGTTCTTGCCCATCACGGCTTCGTACTCCGCCTGCGTGACTGCGTACTTTCCAAGCAAAAACGGCTGCGTGATCACCACCCGATGTTGTGGCATTTCGGAGGGGTTCGCAGCTTCATTCTCAGTTCCGCCCATCAGGAACTCGCCGCCTTCAATCTGCACCAACTCAAGTTCCACCGGCCGTGACTGCTTTCGAGATCGCTTCTTCGCTGATTTTCGTTTTGGTTTCGGTTTGGGCTTTGAAGACTTGGGCTTCGCGGGCGTGGCTTCCGGTTTCACCGCGTCGCGCAACAACGAACAGAACTCGCGAATCGAGCCAATTCGGGAATCCGGTTCGAAGGCCAGTCCGCGTTCCAGGACGCGTTTGACGGTCGCTTCACAGACCAACTCATTGATGAACCCGTCCGTATTGCGGATGACCAGCATCGGCGGCAGTTTCCGACCGTTCAGCGCGTGCGTCACCGTCATGGCGAAGGAATACACGTCGGCTCGGACATCGACCGTGTTGGCCGACTCCTGGCTCTCGGGCGCCGCGTACACGAACTTGCCCATCGATCCCGTGCGAGTGCCCCCGGTTGAATCCTGCAACCGCACCAGATCGAAATCCGTCAGCTTGGCCGTGCCGTGCGAGTCGTCCAGGATGATGTTCTCGGGCGTGACGTCTCGATGGATCGCACCTTGCGTGTGTGCGAATTCCAGGGCCTCGCCCACCTGTTGCAGCAGTTCCAACTTTCGATCTTGATCCAACATGTCGGACTCAACGGCCTCAGCGAACGTGCCGCCCGAAAGATATTCCATCACGAAGAAATGAAACCCGGCGTCTTCACCGTCGGGATCCAAGACTCGCACAATGTGCGGATGCGTCAGCTTGTGCATGGCCTTGGCACCACGGCGAAAGCGATCGAGACGTTCTTGGCTCGCCGCGAATTGGCCGTGCAACACCTTCACGGCCACCAACTCGTGCGACTCTTCGTCCCAAGCCTTCCACACGGTGGCGAACCCGCCCGACCCGATCGGTTGAATCAACTCGTACCGACCACCGAGCCATTCGCCCGCGCCGAGCATTGGACCGTCACGGATTTGGGTCCGCACGATCTGCAATTGCTGCTGGATGTCGCTCGTGTCCTGGCCGGACTTGGCAAGTTCTCGCTGTTGACCTCGCAGTTTCACCGCTTGCTCGCGAAGTTCGCGCGTGTGGTCCTTGCGAAGCTTGGGCTTGGGCCGCGCGGGCTTTGGCGATGTGTCGGCCACGCCCAGACTTTTCAGCAGTCGAGGCAAATTCTGTTCGCGCCAGTTGTCGCCGAACAGGTCGATCCAATTCAGATCAGTCAGCGTGGTGCTGGCATCGATCTCGAATGCGGGCAACTCGCAATCATCGAAGCGGACGGGAACCAGAAAGTTGTTGTCCGGCGGAAGCTCTCGGATGCGTGCAATCGCCTGCCGTATTTCTTCATAGGTTCCATTCCGAACACGCTCCACAATCCGGCTGGACATGCAAAACACGAACTGCGCGGCATCCTTGATCGCTCGGGGAATGGCGACTTTGAAGTTCACCCCGGCGGGCAAGTCGTCTTGGTCCCACCACACCTGGAGTCCGGCGCTCGTCAACAGCGCGTGAAGTTCCGCAGCCTGATCCAGGTTGTCTCGGCAGTAAGAAAGAAAAACGTGCGACATGTCGGCGTTCGTCACTGAGGAATCCATGCGGGCAGCCAGTTCGGATCAGTTCACTATAGCGAACACGCCGGTTTCCATCGTTCATCGCCGGGACATGTCAACCGGGACCTCGCTGGTCATTGCGAGCTATGTCGACACGACCTGGCTCAACGATTGCGGGCGAGTCTGACACGCAACCATTTCTTGATACTTTCCGCGCGCTTCCATCAAGAATTCGTGCGTGCCGATTTCCGTAATGCGACCGGCTTCGATCACCGCGATTCGATCCGCGTGCGCAATCGTGCTGAGCCGATGTGCGATCACAAAACTTGTGCGGTTGCGCATGAGTTCCGTGAGTCCCGCCTGAATCAAGCGTTCGCTTTCCGTGTCGAGGTTGCTGGTTGCTTCGTCCAACACGAGGATTTTCGGATCGGCCAGGACGGCTCGCGCAATGGCCACTCGCTGCCGCTGCCCGCCGCTCAATCGCACGCCACGCTCGCCGATGACCGTGTCGTAGCCTCCCGGAAGCTGCTCGATGAACTCACGAATGTTGGCGATCTCGGCAGCTCGAATGACGTCTGCGTCCGTTGCGTGACGCCGACCATAGGAAATGTTGTCCGCAATTGTGCCGTCGAACAGAAACACGTCCTGTTCGACAATCCCCAGCAATCGCCGAAAACTCTCCACATCGATGTCGACCACATCGCGGCCATCGAGAAGTACCCGCCCGTTGGTCGGGTCATAAAACCGTGCCACGAGATTTGACAGCGTGGTCTTGCCAGCTCCGCTCGGGCCAACAAACGCGATCGTTTCACCTGGGGCGACGTCCAACGAAACTCGCTTGAGCGCGAATTCCTCCGAGCGGGGATATCGAAAGCTGACGTCTTCCAACGTGATCCGTCCTGTAACGTTCGACTTGTGAATGGCCGTTGTCGAGCCATGCATCATCTCGCGCGGTTCATCGAACAAATCGAGTATGCGGTCGAGACCCGACAGTCCGTTTTGTAACTGCGCGGCGCTCTGGGCGAGCATCGATACCGGCCCGAGCATCATCAGCAAGTAGACGAGAAACATCATCAAGTCTCCGAGCGTGAGCCCCGCATCGAGCACTCGCCAGCCGCCGTAAACCAGCAGCACCGCACTCGCCAGCGGAATGAGCGTTGACCAGACGATTTCGATGCTCCGAGTGAGCCACCATGCGTAGAGCTGCCGCCGACCCATCAGGTGGTTGCCACGCATGACGCGGTTGGTTTCCGTGCGTTGCCGGCCGAAGGCACGGACGACGCGCATGCCGCCAAAGGACTCTGTGACCAGCGCGTCGACTTGTTCTCGCTGTGCTCGCACGCTGCGATGTTGTGGGCGAATGCGGCCGATCCAGGCGCGATGCGAAACGTAGATGATGGGCATCAGCACGACCGCACCAAGCAGCAATCGCCAGTCAACAAACATCAAAATCGAGAGCGTGCCCACCAACTGCACGACAGCTCGCCAGGGGTTGTAAATCAAACCGAATACAAGATCGCCGACACCTTCCGCGTCCTGCCGCACAATGCTGGCGGCTCCGCCTGACTTGAGTTCTTGAATTCGGTGGAGCGGCAATCGAATGGCATGTTCGAACGTCAGCTTTCGCACGGTCATGCGCACAAGCATTGTCGTGCGAGTGGCGCTCCATCGGCCCCACATGTGAACCACAACCTTGAGAAACGTCAGAGCCAGCACGCCGACCGTGATCACGACCAGCAATGTTCGCGGTTCGCGAGGCACCCAAGCGGGCACGCCGTCTGGAAGCGGCTTGTTTGCGAGCACATAGTCCACAACGAACTTGGTCGCTGCGGGTGGAACCAATGCCAAGAGCGTCGCCAATGTGCTCGTGGCCAGCGAGATGATCAGTGCCGATCGATGGGGCCGCAATAGACGCAGGAAACTCGAGATCAAGGACGCTGCGGATCGTTCGCGTCCATGAGATTGATCGGCATGCGTCGTAGAGCCAGTGCCGCTGGGCGATTGGCTCTTGGTACGCTCGAACTGAATCCGACTTGCCTCGAATCTTCGTTGCATCATGCTTCTCAGGAGAGGTGTCGCGGCGACTGTTCACTCAGGAGACCGTCACTCAAATGTTCTGAACCGTCTTCGATTCCGCAGCCTTCAATATGGCCACGATGGCCGCGACACCAGCCCGACCGTCCGCAAACGTGCCCTCGCCGCCGACATTGCCGTGAATCGAGTTGACGAACGCCTGCATTTGGTCGCAGTAGGCTTGCATACGGCTCATCGAAAACGCCGAGCTTGAATCTTCGTGGCCGACCGGCGGCTGCTCGAACGCGGTTACCCAATCGGCACCCGCACGCGAAATCTGCAGCTTCCCGTAAGGGTCGAGGTCGATCAGGCCGTCGTCGCCCATGAGCCGAAACCGAAAAGCCTCGCCGGGAAAGCCCGGGGCCGGCGTGACACTGGACGACCAGAATGAAACCATCGCGCCGTTGGACATCGACCACAACGACATGCTCGTGTTCTCGTTTGGGTTCTGCTCACGGAATGTGCCGCTCAGCGCGGAAGCCGAAACGACGTCCGCATCCAGCCACCAGCGGCACAGATCAATATTGTGCGGGCCGCTGTTCATGAGATGCGCAATGCTGCGGGGATCGGTCCACCAGCTCCACATTCCGCCAAATCCCGCGTCCTGCCGCATCGATTGCACGTCGAACAGCGCCGAGCTTTGAATGCATCGAACCGGACCGATCGCCCCGGATTGGATCAGGTCTCGCGTCGTCTTGTTGGATTCACGAAACCGCTGGTGATACCCCACGGAAAGCACCAGGTTTCGCGAGCGGCACGCTTCGATCATGCCGTCGCAGTCGGCCAGGGATGTGGCCATCGGCTTCTCGACCAACACGTGTTTCCCGGCTTCAGCGGCTGCGATTGCTTCCGAGTAATGGCAGAAATGCGGTGTCGTAATCACAACCGCATCAATGTCGTCTCGAGCCACCAATGCATCGACATCGGGCTCGACGTCGATACCGTAGTCCTTGGCCAAGGCTTCAGCCCGAGAACCGCCGGACACCGCAACCACGTCCGTTGATTCCAGCCGATGGGCGGCGTCCACGTGCGTGCGTCCCATGAATCCCGAGCCGGTGACGCCGATGCGAAGCTTGTCCATGTTGTGAGTTACCTAAGACTTCGGTTTCACCGCGAGCACTCAGTGATGTCCGCAGCCAAACACGCGGGATTCGAGATCCGCACGCGAAATCTTGCCAATGGTTTGTGAAAGGGTTCGTGATTCGATGTCCTGTGCCAGGTTGCCGAGCACGCAGGCCACGTGATTGCGGGCTGCCTCGACACTCGAAGCGTGGCTAGCGCGGATTATTCATGGTCATAGGGTGCTGTCGAAGCAAACCGTGATGGTGGTGCGTCTTCGGTCT
>JAQBZS010000493.1 GCA_027622115.1 Planctomycetota bacterium
GCCATTTCGTTGAAGTGCAGTGACGCCAACCCGATGGCCGTGGTGATCGTCGCCAGCACGCAGGGTCGCACCGCGAGTTGCCAGGCGGCGTCCAGCGGATGGGATTTCCCCGAGCAATCGCGGACGTAATGCACAAAGTGGATGGAGATGGCGAGCGTGAACACCATCACCATCACGGGCAGAGCACTCAGGATGAAGTTCATCTCCATGCCGGAAAACTTCACCAATGTCAGCGTGAGATTGATGGCCCAAATGGTGGATCCCAGAATCGCAAACGATAGACCCCATTGCTTCACCGTCACCACCAGCAACAGCAGGCTGATCAACAGCGTCAAGATGAAGAACTTCTTGTTGTTCTTTCGATTTCCCAAGCGGTCCAATTCGGCAACAACCACCGGCCCGCCCGCCACATGCACTCGGTCTTCGGGGAATTGGCAGTACTCGACTTGCTCGCGCACCTGCGCCACGGTGCCGACTCGATCGCTCAAACCGTCTTGAGACAGCACGGCGATCAGTCCTCGCAAGCTGCCGTCGTCGGACACCACCAGTCCGCGAAGTCGCTCGTCGATTTCGTCGTCGGCGACGGTCAATTCCTGCATCACGGCGCGAAAGCGGCTAGGAGACCAACACGTGCGGATGCCGTCGAGCCGGGAAATTCGCTGTCGCAATGCCTCGACGAGTCGCGGTTCGGTGACGTCGCCGCTGATGCCGACGAGGATCACTTCCTCGCCGCCGAAGTCGAGCTTGAAGGCGTCGTAGTCGCGGCGGACATCGGAATCCGAAGGCAGCCAGGTTTCAATGTCGTTGTTGGATGGCAGCGTTTCCCCGTGGTAATACAGGACGGGAAACAACAACCCGGCCAGGATGAGGATTCGCTTGCTGTTCCGCTCGTAGAACTTTGACACCATAAGTGCGTGTTCCCTGCCAAGCCGACGGACAAGAGGTGGAAGGCTTGGGCGTGGGGTTTTAAGGAGCCGATCTGAAGGAATCGGCAGAGATGACCGTTCGGCAAGAGAATTACCGAGTGGATTTGTTGTCGTGGTCGTACTGAAGTGGAGGATGACACCCATTGAAAAGATGGGTAGTTCTGGTATCGAGTCATCCGATCGGGCTGGGTCAGTCGATTTCCGGAATCGGCAAGCTACGCCGGTTTCGAGGGGTATGGCACGCGCGCGATTCATTCGACCGAAACAATCGGCTGGCGATTACGGGACAATTCGATCTGATCAGAGAATCGGAGGACCAAAATGATCGTGGACTTGGTGCAGACACGGACGTCGGATGGCGTGCGACTCGATGGCGTGCTGCAAGCAGCCGCTGTCGATTCCGTCGGAATCGAATGCGAGTTTGACGCCGTGGCTTTGTTCTCCGGTGTGGGCAGCAACTTTTATGGCTCGGCATTGATCGAATCGCTGGCGGACATGTTTCAACAGCGGGGTATCGCCGCTTTGCGAGTCAATACGCGAGGCCACGACGGAGTCTGCACGGTTTCCGGCGATGACGGAGGCAGGCTCCAGGGAGCCGCGTACGAAATCGTGGACGACTGCCGTTTCGACGTTGAAGCCTGGGTCTGTTTCTTGGTGGAACGCGGTTATCGACGAATCGCGCTGTTGGGTCACAGTCTCGGAGCCGTGAAGGTCTTGCATGCTCAAGCCCACCAACCACACGCCGCCGTGACTCGAGTCATTGCGGTGTCACCGCCATCCTTGGCTCATGAACGTTTCGTGCGAGGCTTGTCGGCCGGCGACTTTCATTCGTCGATGAATGAAGCCAAACGACTCGCGGCCCTCGGGCACCCAGAGATGCTGTTCCAAGCCACGTTTCCATTTCCGTTGATCCTGTCCGCCGGCACGTATTTGGATAAGTACGGCTCCGAAAGTCGTTATGACTTTCTCAAAGTTTCAAGGAGCCATCGCTGCTCGATTCTGTTTACGTTCGGCGAATTGGAACTGCGATCCGGCGGCGTGGCGTTCGAGAATCTGCCGGTGGACATCGAAGCGGCGAAATGGGAGATGCGTCCGAGTGTGCTCACGATTCCCGGAGCAAACCACTTTTATGCCGAATGCTTCGACGTGCTCAATTTGATGATTCGCCGAAACCTTGGATTGGATTGAACGAGTCGGGTGGTTTCGAACATGCTGATCCGAAACAATGCCGTTGCGTCTCCAACACGTCCGTACGAGGTGCTCCATTTCACATTGATGAGTCTCGCCGCGATCGTATCTGCCATTCCCGTCTATGCCGACGAGGCCTTCCCGCCCCATCGAGTCATTGGCAACGTCTACTATGTCGGCTCGCGGGACATCTCCGTGTATTTGGTCGCGACCAAGGACGGACACATCCTCATCAACAGCGGTTTCGAAGAGACCGTCCCGCTGATTCGCGCGTCGGTGGTCTCGTTGGGATTCAAGATGACGGACGTGAAGATCCTGCTGGAAAGCCATGCTCATTCCGATCATGTGGCC
Source organism: Planctomycetota bacterium (assembly GCA_027622115.1). GTDB lineage: Bacteria > Planctomycetota > Planctomycetia > Planctomycetales > Planctomycetaceae > JAQBZS01. Next base: position 2,466 of record JAQBZS010000493.1, read on the forward strand.
GGACATGCGTCGCTGCAGGAACTCACGGGTGCCAAGGTTTTCGTCATGGATGGCGACGACAACGTCATCCGCTCCGGGGGCAAGGGCCAATACAAGTATGTCGACAGTCGCTGGAGTCCTTGCAAGGTTGATCGAGTCCTCAAGGACGGCGACAAGGTCAAGCTCGGCGGTGAAACGCTCAATGCACGTCGAACCGCGGGACACACTCGCGGCTGCACCACTTGGACTTGGCGAACCATCGAAGGGGACGCGATCCACGACGTGGTGGTTGTCGGCAGTCCCAACGTCAATCCGGGCTATCAACTGGTCAACAACAAGGACTATCCGGAAATCGCCGACGACTATGCCGCCGGCTTCGCAGTGTTGAAGAAACTGCGATGCGACATTTTTCTGGGTGCCCACGGCAAGTACTACGGCATGCTCGCCAAGTACGAACGGCTCAAGGGAGCCAAGCAGAATCCGTTTCTCGATCAAGCTGGCTACCGAGCCTACATCGAAGAACGCGACGCGACATTTCGCAAAATCCTGGCCGAGCAGAAGTTGACCAAGTAAAGATCGTCGTCCGGAAGGTGGTGGATCCGATTCAGGGAATCGCAATGGATCATGTGACTCCGGAAAAACGCAGTGCCATCATGTCGGGCATCCGCTCCAAACACACTGGGCCGGGGTCACAGTCTCGGAGCAGTGAAGGATTTGCATGCTCAAGCCCATCTATCACACGCCGCCGTGTCTCAAGTCATTGCCGTATCACCGCCGAGGCTCATGAACGTTTCGTGCCAGGTTCGTTGGTTATTTGGCGACTTTCTTTCGTCGATAAATGAAGCCAAACGACCCGCGGCCCGCGGATACCCGGAAATGCTGTTTCGAGCCACGTTTCCGTTTCCGTTGATCCTGTCCGCCGCAGTCCATGCCGGCAGTCCATGCCGGCAGTCCGTACCCAGAATTAGGTCAGAGAGATTACGATGCGCGAGGCCGCGTTACTCGTCGTTTCCAAAGTCGTATATTCCCTGTGACGCTGGGATAGGCAAGAATCGCGATAATGATCGGCAACGTGCTCCGGTCGATTGGCGGCAAACTACAGCTGTGGAATCGGAGACGAAGCTGCACTACGCGTTATATTGGCTCGCTTCTAGGGAAGTTGATGAGTGACAGGCCCCAAACGACGGTCAATTATGGACTCGCGAGGAACTGATTCTCGCGATCGAGTTGTATTGTCGAGTGCCGTTCGGACGCATTACTTCCAGAAACCCGCTCATCCGTGAGCTTGCGGTTTCGATCGGCCGAACTCCCGGCTCTGTCACCCGCAAACTTGGTAACTTCGGGGCATTTGACCCTGAATTGGCGGCAAGAAACATCGTTGGCCTGACACATGGCAGTAAGCTCGATCGGATGATCTGGGATGAGTTCCACCGCGATTGGAATGGCTTGGTCGTTCTTGCCCATGACCTTCGAGTTGCGCGCACCGGGTCAAGCGAAGCCATGCCGCTCGTACCACCGACGGGACCATCAGAAAGAATCGCGACCACAAGGCAACGGCTGCACCAGTCGTTCTTTCGCGACGCGGTTCTCAGCAGCTACAGCGTTCGCTGCTGCGTGACAGGGTTGCCAATCGTCCAGTGCCTCGTTGCTGGTCACATCATCCCGTGGAGTGTGGAGGAGCGCCGCCGGGCCGATCCGACAAATGGCGTATGTCTTTCGGCGACTTTCGATCGCCTCTATGACTGCGGCCTTGTCACGATAGAAGACGATCTCACTCTACGTATAAGTAATCGCCTCCGCGAAGTGGAGGATCGGGCTGTTATGGAACTTGTCACTTCTCGACATGGTCAGAAGATCGAGCCGCCTGCTCGCTTTCGCCCGGACCCGGCGTGCCTGCGTTGGCACCGTGAGCACAAGTTCGAGAGTGCCTGAAGTGTGTCATGATCGGAGTAATGTAGGCATCAACCACCGCGAATAATCCGCGCTAGCGGTCGCGTTGGTCGCGAAGCGCTTCAACCACTTGATCCGTGAGGTCAAGTTCCGGGTCGAACCACAAGATGTTCGTGGGATTCTTGGTGATGACAATGCTCAGTCCACGGTCCAACGCAATCCGCCTTGCGAGCGGCGCGACCTTGTTCCGGAAGTCTTGGATGTAATTCGCCTGAAACCCGGCCAGCGCCGCATCGGCTTTGGTTCTCGCTTCCGCGTAAGTGCGGTTGATCTCGTCATAGATCACTTGCAATTCCTTGGCCTGCGTTTCGCTTGGTTGATCGCCGTAGGCCTTCTTCTTGGCCTCGTATTGATCTCGAAGTTTGATCAAAAGGGACGACAACTGCTCGCGCGATTGTTCGCGACGTTGTAGCACGGTGGCCTCGAATGCCTGTTTGAGTTGGAGTTGTTTGAGCACATCATCCAAGTCGACAATGGCGACTCCGCCCTTTTGAATGCCGCGATTCGACGGACTTCGCGGCGAATCGGGTTCTGTCGACTTGGCCGGTGTCTTCGACGGGTCGCCGAGTTCGGAGACACTACTTTCGTGGGTGTCGGCCGTGGTGTTGTTACAACCGCAAATTGCAGCCAATACGCCGAGACACAGAATCCGTGTGAACATGAATTGATTCCCGTCGACCGAATTGAGTTGTGATGCTTACAGCCGCGATTTCGCATGGCATGCGGCTCGCGAGTCGATTTCGTGAGTTCAGTGGCTGCAAACCGATGCCTTGGTATTCTGGTGGGTATTGCAACGTCGCCGATACACAAGTCTGGAGAATTCGATGCTACGAATTGATGGTGAGGTGGAAGAGGTCATTGAGTTCAGCTTCGAGGAACTGGCGGCATTCCCAGCAGACGTGCAAGTTCTTGATGTGGGTCGATTCAACCCGAAGCGGCCGGGTGACGGCATCACGCTGGATGGGCTGTTGGACCGAGTCCGACCGAAGTCGACCGCTACGTATCTCACGCTTCACGCCACCGCCGACGACTTCGCGGCCAGCATTCCGCTCGCGGCCGTGCGTGCCGAGGGCATCGTGGTGTATCGGCTGAACGGGCAACCGCTGCCCTTGGAGAAAGGTGGGCCGGTTCGATTTCTGATCCCCGATCCCGCCGCCTGTCATACCGACGAACTCGATGATTGCGCCAACGTCAAATTCGTCGATCGCATCGAACTGACCGCTGGTCGCGGCCGAGACACTCGACCGGACGATGAAGACGAACACGAAGAACTGCATCGTCGCGAGGCTGAGAGCCAACGTGCGTGACTTCCGCGAAGGTTATTCTCGCGTCACTGCGATCGCATCCTCCACGGCGATCGTGCCTTCATAGACCGCGCGGCCAATGATCGCTCCGACCAGATTCGGATGCTGTTTGTGGACTTCGGAAAGTCGACGCACGTCATCCAGCGTCGTGACCCCGCCGGACGCGATCACGGGGAAGCCAAGTTCCGCCAGTTGAATCATGTCCGCGATGGTGGCCTCGTCGATGCCGGACATCATGCCGTCGTTGGCGATGTTCGTGTAAATGAGGGCGGCCACTTCGAGCCCTA
>JAQBZS010000494.1 GCA_027622115.1 Planctomycetota bacterium
CGAACGCCACCGTTCGAAATGCGTCCGCCTTTGCCGATTTCGCCAGCGGAATCCACTGTTCTCGAGACCAACTGGCCAGCGGTTGCGGTGCGTCGAGCACTCGTTCGACAACGTTGGTGGGTGCGGTTGGATTCCGGTTCGCGCCGGTGTAACGCACCCGATAGACACCGCCCTGAGTGCCTCGACCACCGACGCTGACGTACAGACAGCCGTCCGGTCCGATGGCGGCGTCCGTCGGGGCAAATCCGAATGTGCCCTTGCTCTCCATGAACAGTTCGGAATTCCCGTTCCAACGTGCTCCGTCCCGATCCAGATGGATCGCGTGGACTCGACCGAAGGTCCAATCGAGCACGAACAGCGCGTTGTCGTACTTCGCGGGGAACTGGTGATGGCGATAGCACTCGACACCGGTCGGGCAACCTCGGCCGAACGATCCCACGACCGGCGGCATATCGATGAAGTCGGCCGGTCGTTTCCAGCTACGACTTTGCCAACCGGCGTGGGATGCTGGGAGCGTTTGGAAGACCCGAGTCGGTCGCCACCACGGCAGCGACGCATCGCGTTCACCGTCACTGTCGTAGACGAAGACATCGCCGACATGGTTGAAAGCAAAGTCGTACGGATTGCGGAAGCCGTGCGCCACAACTTCCCCCCCGGCAAGATTCGGCTTCAGCCGCATCAAAGTGCCATGCTCGGGCGCGGCCACCGGCGAGTTCTTCAGCGTGACGTATTTCTTGGACACGCCCGCGTTGTTGCCGGACAGGATGTACCACCAGCCGTCCGATCCTTTTTGCACGGAATGGGCGTCATGTTCGCCGCCGGACTTGATGTGCAAGAACACATCGGGCGGTCCATCGGCCTCGTCATTGCCATCACGGTCTTTGAATCGCAGCAAGCCGGCGTCGCCCGTGCAAATGAGGTCCGATCCCAGAAAGTACATGCCCTGAGAACCGGTTCCCGGCCGATCCGAGAACTGCTTCGCTTGGTCCGCTCGCCCGTCGCCGTCGGTATCGACGAGGATCTTGACGAATCCCGCCCCCGCAACCACGACTCGTCCGCGCGAGTCGATCGTCATGCTGAAAATGTCGTGCGCCAGCTTGTCGTCGGCAAACAGCGACACTTCAAAGCCGTCCGGCACGCTGATCCCGACAGGCTTGTCTTCCGCCCATGCCGAGAAATCGACCAGCAGAGCGAGCAGCAGGAAGAGTTTCGAAATCAGCCGACCATTTGACGGGCACGCGTGGCAAGACCGAGGCATTCTCATGGCGTCCTTGAGCAGAATTCTTGGAAGTCACGAGTGTCGTGGATCTTTGCGATCATCGGAATCGCAAGTTTGCGACGAGCTTCGCGGTACTCCGGACCGCGTGAAAACGGGGCTTCAATTCGTGTTGACTCACTTTTTCAAAAGACATACCGTCCCGCCGTCTTGACCAGCCATCGCTTGATCGACGACAAAAGAAGCCAATCGCCCCCGGAAGTAGCTGGAGTCCTTCGCCCCCCTGGGACCCGCTGCTTCCGGGTCTTTTTACGCGCGGCCCATAACTCCGGTCGCACCTTGTCGCCCGCTTTCGTCATCCAGCGGCGCGATTCTCCTTCACTTCGCTCACCGCGCCGGGATTCCAGAGGGTCGAGAACCCGTCGCCTTTTGCGATGGCGACCAAACCGGAGGGTGTGACCGTGAAACCTCGTTGGCGATCCAATTCCAGGTCGTAGCCGATTTCCATGCCCTCGGGCACAACGACCTCCTTGTCGATGATCGCGTTGCGGACTTTTGCGTGGCGCATGATTTCCACGCCTTCAAACAAGATCGAATCTTGCACGTTGGCCCAACTGTGGACTCGGACATTCGGCGACAACACGGACCGCTCGACACGTCCACCCGAAATGATCGACCCACCGCACACGAGGCTGTCGAGTGCCATGCCGGCGCGCGGTTCAGGACCATCGGTGTAACCAAACACGAACTTCGGCGGCGGCTCGCTGCTGTGTTCGCCGCGAATCGGCCATGTGCGATCGTACATATTCAATTCCGGCTCGACGGATACCAAGTCCATATTGGCTTCGTAATAGGCCTCCAGCGTGCCGACGTCTCGCCAATAACCGCCCGAGCCGGTGTTCTTGTCTCGAAACTCGAACGACTGCACGCGATGCGTGTGGGTGATGGACGGAATGATGTTTTTGCCGAAGTCGTGGGCGCTGTCCGTGTGAGTCGCATCGTCGCACAACTGATCGAATAGAAAGCGGGCCTTGAACACGTAAATTCCCATCGAGGCCAGACATCGATTGGGGTCTGACGGCGACGGCTTCGGTTCGGGCGGCTTCTCTTCAAAGTCCACGATGCGACCGGCATCGTTGATCTGCATCACCCCGAATTGGCGGCCTTCCTCCACCGGGACGGGAATGCAACCGATGGTGGCGTCGGCGTTGGTGTCCAAATGCACTCGAATCATCTCCGAGTAGTCCATCTTGTAGATGTGATCACCGGAGAGAATCACGATGTGTTCCGGATTGGCTTGTTCGATCGAGTAGATGTTTTGGTACACGGCGTCGGCCGTGCCGCGATACCAGTTTTCATCGACACGCTGCTGCGGGGGGAGCACGTCGATGTATTCGTCGAGTTCCCGGTGCAGAAATCGCCAAGCAAGGTTGATGTGGCGATTGAGGCTGGCGGCCTTGTATTGCGTCAGCACCAAGATGCGACGCAAGCCGCTGTTGATGCAATTGGAAAGCGTGAAATCGATGATCCGATATCCGCCGCCGAATGGAACGGCAGGCTTCGTGCGATCTCGTGTCAACGGCTCAAGCCGCTCACCCTTACCACCCGCGAGCAAGAGTGTGAGTACGCCCTTCATCGAGTCCTCCATTCCCCGGTACACGTTCTGGTTGATGAAACAACCGATCTCCGGTGAGCATACTGGCCAAGGTCCTACACACAAGTGGCATCAAGATGTTCCGATATGAGTTCCCGAAAATGGCAAGTTCTTGACCACCGGCATTGACGAACGGCACGGAGTTCCGGCCTGCGAGCTGTCGCAGGCGTTCGGGTTTCCGAGGCACCGAGACTCGAATGTCGTCGAATCTCAGAATTCGCCGGCACGCTGCGTGCAATTGAACGGAATCAAAGTTCGAGGGCGGCGAGCGGATCGAACCGCAATCTGCGCGACGGGTCCGTATTCTTTTTTAAGGATCGAAGCAACCAATCCCGGCGACTCAACTGCGTTTCACGGACACGCCGCTCTCGCGACGCAATGCAAAGTCCGCGACTCCAGCAAGGGCTGAACTTGTTGCCGCTCAATCGGGAATCCAAACTACCAACCAGATTCTCAATCACCGGCTGCCAGCCCACGCGCCGCTCGTCGCGGCCTCGTACTTTCCGACAGGTTGGCGGCCAGAACCCCGTTGGGCGAACAAGGTAGCAATCGTATGGATATGTCAAGTTGGACTACTTGGTTATTATCTTGGAATTTGCTGAGTCTACCGGATTCTATGTGCTCTCCACCGACCCCGCGTCGGTGGAAGCACGACTGACAAGCTACCGGCTTTCATCTCATCAACCATCCCGTCGCCGCTCCGCTCGTGCTCGTCGTCTCGGCTGGTTTTTTGGACGCAGATGGTAAATTGAGCACTGATGATGTCGATCGCGGGACGGTTCAGTTGAGTGATCATATTACCGTAAAGGCGACTGGCGCGATCTTCGTCAACGGAGAACACAGGTAGGCGACGAGCCGCGACAGACAATCGCACCGTTGGGCGAGCCGGCGAGAGCCGTGCAGGCGGAACGTGTTGAACCAGCATTATCAAAACAGGAGGCACGATCCACCGTCTGGCGACGCTGGCTACATTTCAGCGGGATTCTCGGCTGGATTGTTTGCTCCGTACTGCAAACAGTTCAATTGGTGTCGCCGTGCGCGCATTTTGTAGCCAGCGTCGCCAGACGGTGGACTTGCTGCCAGACGGTCCAATGCGTGCAATGGAAGCCGAGTTGGCTCGCATGAAAAGCCGGCAGAAGCTACCTGAAAAAGGGGTCTGACCCTTTGGAGGCCTCGCTAAACCCCGGCAAGAACTGAGGTCGGAGAGGGTCAGACCCCTTTTTCAGATAGCTTCTAGCGGTGCTTTTCCCACATGAACTGGAAACGCTCCCCGAAACGTGAACGGGCACCTCGCCACAATCGCCGTGAATCGGAAGTCACCTGACTCAACACAAACTTTTGGAATCCAGAGAACGAGGCGTCACATGGAACTCACCAAAGAACAAATCGAAATCGGCAAAGACAACTTCACGGAAGCGGCAACGAGTGACGTGCTCGTTCACGACACGTCCGGCGGCGTCAAGATCCCAAGACGCGAATTCCTGAAGGGCGCGGCTGCGGGCGGTGTCGGACTGGGGGCCTATTACTTTGGCTATCAGGCACTGTCGGGCGAGAAAGTCCGCACGGCATTCGTGGGTGTCGGTGACGAGGGCAACGTGCTCATCACCGAGCATCCCGACGATTACATGGACATTGTGGCGATCGCCGACATCCGCAAGAAAAACATCGAACGCACAATTAAGGGCAGCCATCCGGTCGCTCGCATCGGCCTGGAAAAAAAGCTCGGAGCGGCTAAGACTAAGACCATCCAACGCTACGACAGCTTCCAGGCGTTGCTGGCTGCTAAGGATGAATTGAAACTGGAAGCCGTGGTGATTGCCGTACCGCTGAGCCATCACGCTCCGCTGGCCATCATGGCATTGCAGGCCGGGCTGCACGTCTTATGCGAGAAGCTGATGGCCCACAACGTCACCGAGTGCAAGCAGATGATCAAGGCGGCTCGCGACGCCAACAAGCTGCTGACGGTCGGACATCAACGCCACTACAGCGTGCTGTACGACAATGCCAACTTTCTGGTGAAACAAGGACTGCTCGGCGACATCCGCCACATCCACGCACAATGGCACCGCAACAACAGCTTCAAGGGCAGCGACAGTTGGCGAAAGTTCGTGAAACTCAGGCCCGATGAAAAGAAGCAGTTGGAAGAATTGGAAGCCGCCGGCCTCACCGAGTTGTATGAATTCGCCGGGAAAAAGTACGGCTATGAAACGGCGCAACAACTCGTCGATTGGCGGCTCTACAACGCGACGGGCGGCGGCATCATGGCGGAACTCGGCAGCCATCAAATGGACGCCGCCAGCATCTTCTTGGGCAAAGTCCACCCACTGGCTGTGCAGGGTTACGGTGGCCGGAACTTCTACGGCGTCAAGAACATCGGCACGTCCGACAAGCAAGCCGACGATCGCGACATCGACGATCACGTTTACGTGACATTGGAGTTCCCCGGTAAGTACTACGACGCCAGCGACAACCCGCACGACAAGTGCATCGTGACGTATTCGTCGCTGAACACGAATCGACACGGCGGCTACGGCGAACGCATCATGGGTAGTCGAGGCACAATGATCGTGAAGACGGAGAAGGAAGTGGTCCTGCACAAGGAAGCAACTGCCGGCAGCGCAGGCGGACCTGATCAGCGATTGTGGGTCGTGAATTCAGGAAGTGCCGGCCCTGCACTGGACTCGTACGAAACCACCGGCCCATCCGCCGCCGCGAAATCGTTAACAGCCGGCGCGGGCCTGGGCGATAACATCAGCCGCGGTTACCGCGAAGAGATGGAACATTTCTGCCATTGCATTCGCACCCAAGGCCCGAACTTTTGGCCGAATGGTCAACCGTTGCCTCCGAACGATGGCGGCCCGCGCTGCAACGGCGTGATCGCGATGGCGGATGCGATCATGGCGTTGACTTCGAACCTCGCCATGAAGCACCAGAAGCGAATCGTGTTCAAAGACGAATGGTTCGATTTTGAAAATGACGCGGCCCCCGAAACCGACAGCGAAATCGTGGGAAGTTAAGCACGCAATACGGCCCCACCGTCTGGCGACGGTGGCTAGTGCGCCTGTGAGCGCATCGGATCAGCGAGGTGTAAGTCCTCGCCG
>JAQBZS010000495.1 GCA_027622115.1 Planctomycetota bacterium
CCCGCCGGAACTGCGCAGAGCTTGTTCCGACCGACGTGTCGATTTGGGAAGTTGATCTGCTGAAGCTCTCGGGTACGCCCGTGGATGTCATTCGTTGTGAGCGAGCACGATCGAGAATCGAATGACCGCAGTCCGACCCACTCCCGCCCCACTTGAGCGTCCCATTCGACTTGGCGTGCTGATCTCCGGGGGTGGGACGACGCTGGATAATCTTGTACGGAAGATCGAACAGAGGGATCTCGATGCCGAGGTCGCGATTGTTGTGGCGAATCGGTCCAACTGTGGGGGCATCGAAAAGTCGCGACGATTCGGGTTTCCCAGCCACGTTGTGTCTCGAAAGGAATGCGGGAGCATCGACGAATTCAGCGACCGAGTCTTCTCGGCACTGCGTTCAGCGAATGTGGATCTCGTGCTGCTTGCGGGATTCCTGTCGTTCATTCAAATTCCCGATGACTTTCAGTTCCGAGTGCTCAACATCCATCCCGCGTTAATCCCGGCGTTTTCCGGGCAAGGATTCTACGGGCATCACGTCCATGAAGCGGTGATCAGTCGAGGCGTGAAAATCAGCGGCTGCACGGTTCATTTCGCCGACAATGAGTACGACCACGGACCGATCATTCTGCAGCGCACCGTCCCGGTCCTCGATGGCGATTCTCCGGCCAACCTCGCTGCACGGGTCTTCGAATCGGAATGCGAAGCCTATCCCGAAGCCGTCCGGCAATTTGCTTCGGGGCGGCTTGAGGTCGAAGGTGGGCGAGTCATGCTGCGGGATCGGCCGTGAGTGATTTCTGTTGAGGGAAATCGCGAAACCAGCGACATTCCGACACTCTCCCGTCACTCGTTCTCACGCATACCAACAAATCGCGACTGAAATGCGAATTCTCTACGGTGCCTTTGCCCAAGGTCACGGACATTTCTCCAAAGCATCCGTACTGGTTCCACTGCTTGAGCACCGTGGACACCAAGTGCGAGTGGTGAGTTCCGGCGGCAGTCAACCGCCGCCCGGATACGATTTTCGGTGGCACCGGCATTTTCCCGCGTTGTCGTACGTCGTGAAAAACGGCCTGATCGACTACAAGAAGTCGAGCGCCAAATGGGCTCGCGAATTTCCTCGGATTCTCGGTCACCTCGTCAAACTCCGGGCGCTGGTCCGCGAATTTGAGCCGGATCTCATCATCAGCGACTTTGAGCCGCTAACGGCAAGCCCGTTTCTCGCACCTCGATGTGAAGTGGTCTCGCTCTGCAGACAGGTTGCGCTGTTCGATCCGCAGGTGCCGCTTCCGGAGACGCTGGATTTGCAGCGAAAGCTGACGCGGGCCGTGTTCCGTCTGTTTACGGCGGGAGCGGATCGCTGCTACGGATATCACTACATGCCGGCTTCCTATCGTTGCGTGCCTCCGGTCGTCCGGTCGTCGATTCGTAATGTCGTGCCTGAAATCGGTGACCACATCGTCGTCTACAACCACGTCAACAATGTCGGAACAGGGAGCGCTGAGTCGCTCATTTCCTGGGCCTCTCGAAACCGTCAGACAATCAAAGCCTACGGGTTTCCCGCTGCCGACCGTGGTGTCTGTGGTTTCGTCGAGTTCTGTGCCCAGGATCCCGTACAAATGCCGGAAGATTTGCGAACTTCGAAAGGCGTCGCCACAACAGCGGGGCTAACCACCCCCCTCGAGGCATACCTGCTGGGCAAGCCGGTCTTGACGGTTCCGATACCACAACATTGGGAGCAGCAAGTGAATGCCGCTCACCTTGAGCAAGCCGGAATCGCGACCGCTCGCCAGGACTGGGATTTTGACATGCTACTCAAACGACCCATTCAACCCATTGTCACTGGTGTTCCCAGTTGGCTCAGGACTTCGCCAGAGCAAATCTTGGACCACGTCCTTTGTGAGTTCTCGGATGTGGCTGTAGATTCTGGGTCGCGGATCGCGGCTTGATTGATGCGAACGCCGTGTTTCGTAACCTGTTGTTTTGAAACGAGTTGTGTTTCGACTTGCCGAAGAAAACAGCAACGCATACCGCAGGACACCTGTACTAACGTGGCGATTGGCAATCCATTTCGGTTGACCACTTGATCGACCAGTCGCATAATTTCCCGTTGATGAATTACACCTTTGAGCGGGAAACAACATGGGACTGAAGAAATCGGATTCGGAAGTTTATCGCGACCTGTTGCTCGAACTTCAGTCGCGAGTCCGCGGAGATGTGCGGCAATTGACGAGTGGTGCCCTCGGTGACGGCGACGGAAACGGCGAGTCCAAAAGCCCAACGCACCTTGCGGAGCGTGGCACGGATGCTTATGAACAGGATTTCTCGCTTCGAGTGGCCGAGAACGACCAGGAGCTACTCGGCGAGATCAAGGACGCTTTGGTGAAACTCAAGGAAGGTCGATTCGGTCTGTGTGAAGTGTGCGTTGAGGAAGGCAAGTCCGCCACGAAATCCACAATCGGCAAGGCTCGCCTGCGGGCCATCCCGTATGCCCGCAATTGCATCGAATGCGAGCGGAAGCGAGAAGAGCTTTACACATGAGTTCCGACGACTCGACACCGCCCAACAACTCCGGCAATTCGGATTCCCACGGTTTGCCGTTCAACAAGCTGGGCCGGGATCGGTCACAAGTGCTGCGGTTGGTGTGGTTCTTTGTGCTTGCCGGCACCGGATTGACAGTGGATCTGTGGTCAAAAAACGCCGTGTTTGACGCGTTGGGGTATCCCGCCGGCACAACGGAATTCTACCTCACCGGCTGGGTAAAATTCCGCCTGTTCACCAGCATCAACGAAGGTGCCCTGTGGGGGATGGGACAGGGCAAAGTATGGCTGTTTGCTTCGTTGAGCGTGGTCGTGATTCTGGCCGTGCTGTATTGGATCGTGCTGAAGGGGCGTTCGGGCGGGTGGTGGCTCACAACCACGCTGGCATTGGTTTCAGCCGGAACGCTCGGCAACCTCTACGATCGAGTCGGACTGCATGACTGCATTCATCCACTGCGGAACACAATCTGGTATGGGGTCCGTGATTTCCTGGACTTCAAATTCGGCGGTCCGGAGTACTCGTTTTCGTACGAGTACCCGATCTTCAACGTCGCGGACATGATGCTGGTGACAGGGGCCATCATGCTCGTGGTGCATTCCTTCATGGTTGGGGCGGAACCCCAATCTGAAGCGATCGCCGACGGTACGGCTTCAGCCGCAGAGACGCCCAACGCAGCTTCCGGCGATTCGACCGCAATGCCGAAGTAGTCTCACCTCCGGAGGCTTCGCCACGAATTCAGGACGCCCCCGAATCCATCGCTGCCAATTCGTGGTTGTCCTGAATTCGTGGGGCGCCTGCTGATCCAAGCTGTTGGGTTACAAAAGACTTCCGACTCCAAGCGTCGCAAACACCGCAGTCAATTCAGATTTGTCGGACGAGCGTCATTCCCATCCTCAAAGCGACTTCACATGATGCGGCGAACTTGATCGTTTGCAACACGCCGCAAGATGGTCCGTCGTTACGGATCTCGGAAAGGACTCTCGCCATGAGAATGCGACTTTTGAACGTCATGTGTGTTTGGTCGATCGTCGGTTTCACCGTTTCCGATCGCGTGGTTCACGGTGACGACTTCGGCCCACCGCTTCCAAACACCGAGAAACTCGCGCTGAAAGGCGACATCGCTTCGTATCTCGTTGATGGCGTCGACCGCTTTCTGCTTCGCGAATTGGAGCTTTCCGTCAAGCGTCGCGAGGCGTTCTGGAATCGCGATACCACGTCTGAGGCCAAGTTCGACGCGTCGATCAAGACGAACCGAGATCGACTTTCGCACATGCTCGGCATCCGAGACGCCCGCGCAAACGCCGCTCCGCAGATCATCGCCGAGGTCGGTCAAACGTCCGCAATCGACATCCCTGGAGGCATCGCCACGCCGATCCGATGGCGAGTTTTCCGTGAATATCACGCTGAAGGGTGGCTGCTGGAACCGACGATCAATTCGAAGAAAGTTGCTCCCACGGCCAACGTCGTCGCGATTCCCGATGCCGATCAAACGCCCGAGCAAATCATCGGTCTTGCTGCTGGAGTCGCGGCGGAGTCGCAGTTTGCTCGGCATCTGTTGCAAGCGGGTTGCCGAGTCGTCGTGCCCACGCTCATCAGCCGTCAAATGACAAAACGCAACGGCCGAGCCAACCTGTCCAATCGCGAATTCGTGTATCGCTCCGCGTTTGAACTCGGTCGGCACTTGATCGGGTACGAAGTGCAGACCGTGCAGGCTGTTATCGACTGGTTCCATAATTCGGGCGAATCAAAAGACCCCGTCGTCGGAGTGATGGGCTATGGCGAAGGTGGAGCGATCGCGCTATACACGGCGGCCGTCGACACGCGAGTCGATGCGGTTTGCGTGAGCGGTTACTTCGATTCACGTCAGAACATCTGGAGCCAACCGTTGGATCGCAACGTGTTTGGCCTGCTGCAACAGTTCGGTGACGCAGAACTCGCCAGCATGGTGACGCCTCGCGGGTTGGTCGTTGAAATCAGCCAGGGGCCGGAAGTCACGTTGCCCGGACAGGGTGGAGCGCCTGCGGAACTCAAGTCGCCGAAGCGTGAATCGGCGTTGCGCGAATTCGCGAGATTTCGTGGACTCGTGCCGAAATTCTCGGGAAAGCCCAACCGGATTCATGTCGTCGACGAGTTGGAAGCGAAGGCGGACAAGTGCAATCGCGGCGTAGTGCGGACATTTCTGCGGACCGTCGTCGCGAACGTAAAGATCGATTCGAAAGAGATCGACGCGGTCAACTTACCCGACGCGACGGCACGCCAAGACCGGCTCGTCGCGGCCCTCGATCGACACAACCAATGGCTGCTCCGCGAAAGCCCGTTCGTTCGCAAGGAATTCATGAAGCAGCTCGACCTCAGTTCGGTCGAAAAGTACAGCCAAACCGTCGAGCGCTATCGCGATATTTTTCGCGAGGATGTGATCGGCCGCTTTGATCAGCCACTGTTGCCGGGCAAGCCACGCACGCGTCAAATTGCCGAGACCGACAAATGGACGCGTTACGAAGTCGTGTTGGACGTATTTCCCGACGTGATCGCGTACGGCATCTTGACCCTGCCCAAAGGCATGCAGGACGAACAGCGACCAGTTGTGGTGTGCCAACATGGCTTGGAAGGTCGCCCGCAAAGTGTCATCGGCGAGGAGCAATTTCAGTACTACAAAGCCTTTGCCACGAAGCTTGCCGAACGCGGCTTCATCACGTTCGCGCCGCAGAATCTCTACATCTTCAAGGACCGCTTTCGCACGTTGCAGCGTAAGGCCAACCCGATCAAAAAGACGCTGTTCTCGATCATCGTACCGCAGCATCAGCAGATCGTGAACTGGCTGAAAACGCTGCCAAACGTGGACGGCAAGCGGATTGCGTTCTACGGACTAAGTTACGGCGGCAAGTCGGCCATGCGAATTCCACCGTTGGTGACGGATTATTGTCTGTCGATCTGTTCGGCCGATTTCAACGAATGGGTTCTTAAGAATGCATCGACACGGCACCCGTTTAGTTACGTGTGGACGGGCGAGTACGAGATCTTCGAGTTCGACCTGGGCAGCACGTTCAACTACGCGGAAATGGCCGCGTTGATCTGCCCGCGTCCGTTCATGGTCGAACGCGGTCACTTCGACGGTGTCGGCTGGGACGAGTGGGTCGCGTTCGAATTCGCGAAAGTGCGACACATTTACAACGCGCGGCTACACATCCCGGATCGGTGCGAGATCGAGTGGTTCGTCGGTCCGCATTCGATCAATTCGACGGGGACATTCGAGTTCCTGCACCGGCACCTCAATTTCCCGCGACCAAAAGTTGAGAAGCCGGCGAAGCCGTGAGAGCGCATCCTGGGTTAGGGTGTTGAAAATTGTCTCTTACTGCCGAATTCTTTCGTGCAATGGATGGCTGGGGTCGGGTGGTTCAAAGTTCAATGCTCGCGGATTGACGTCTCCATTGCTC
>JAQBZS010000496.1 GCA_027622115.1 Planctomycetota bacterium
TGATGAAGCCAAGGTCCACCGCCCGCCAAATCTGAAAGACGTAAGCCTGACCCCGTGACAAACTCGAACTTAGCAGGCGTCTAAACAAGATCGCGCAAGTGGAAATGGTGCGGCCCCAGTTTGCCGCCGTAATTTCCGGCGGTGATCCGGCAAATGCCTTGGCAATGCGACGCTGCATGCAAACCGGCACGCATCGCATCGGCCACGGACTGCTTGGTGAGACCATCGATCACGATTTCGTAAACGCAGTTGGTCTGCGAATCCAACGCGGAATCCGTGAGCGAGCGGATCGTCGGGCAATACGCATCGTTGGTGCTCGCCTTCAGTTTCTTGTATCGCGATCCGACCTTGCTACCGCTTCGCACGATGCCGCCTGGAAACGGCTGAATGGTGTCAGGCACTCGATCCATGGCTCGCACGGCGGCTTCGGACGCCAACAGGGCCGATTCTTGGTCAACGCCGCAAATCAGCAGATTTCCGCCGGCAACGCCTTTTTGCGAACCAAAGCGATCTTCGCAGACGAATTCGCCGTCCATCACGGGCAGGCGCCAGAGACGCTGCGAACCGATCCGTTTCGATGTCTGGAAGGAATCGCCGAAGTAGCGGAGCTGCCCGCCGATCACGAGTTGATCTTCTTTCGGGCAGTCCGGCAGTCCGTTGAAACACGCTGTCGTCGGACAGGTCAAGATGCATTGTCCGACTCGCGCGGTGACCGACGGTCCGAGTGACTTCTTACCGAACGCAAAGGCGAGGATGCTCACGCCGGCTCGCCCATCCGGGGTTTCGAGTGGATCCAATTCTCGTTCGATACCGGCTTCCAGATCACAAGAGATCACACTCGTGGCAAAGCCGCAAAACTGCTGAGCGGCGATTGTGGCCCAGTGCAGATTGACGGCCGTCACGATCAGCCGCGTACCCACGATGGGGAACGCTTCGGCAAAGGTGTCCACCACGGGCACGCCATTGAGTTGCAATTCGCTGGGAACGGTCACAGTGTCGGATGTCATCGAATGGCTCGGCTGGCGACTCAACAATGTTTGGAGTCGTTGAGAATGCTCGCCTGCGTCGAAACAGATTCACCGGAATCGTGTTGGCAGGGGGGCGTGATCCTACCGATCGTGTGCCGATTTGCTACTCAGCATCAGCGAGCTTTGTCGTCCGGCTATTGAATCTCCAACCAACCACCGGTCGGAACAATGCTCGCCGAGCTTCCTGGTTGTGGCGCGATTGGTTGCTTGGGTTTGGGTTGCGCTGCGTTGTTTGAGTTGCTTGATGGGCTGCCCCACCACGCTTGTTGTTGTGGCTTTGTTCCCAATTCCTCCGACTTGTCGGTTCTGGACGATGCATGTTCTTTGTTGACATCGAGTGACCAGACCGGCGTTTTTTGGCGTGTCTGAACCGGCGACGCGTGCGGTCGATTGGAAAGTTCGGTGCTCGGCGGTGGACCAGCTTGATCGTCAAGCGACCAAATCGTTGTCGAGCGTTCCGGGATCGCTTCACGGATCTTGAAGTCCTCATCGTCGTTTCGACTCGACGATTGCATCGACTCGCTACCAAATTTCCAGGTGGGTTCGAATCCAGTCGTTTGAGGCTCACGATTCGCCATGGAGTTCGACGAAGCAGGCAGCGAGGACGAATTCACGTCGCGCGAGGCGTTCGGTCGATCGGCCAACGTGTCTGCCGGAATTTCCCGGAGTGTTCGGTTCGGCTCTGGTCGCGCAGTTTGAATTGAGGGCGTTGGTTTCGCAGCCGGTGCCGTGGTGGCTGCTGCCGCATCGGATGAGGTTTGTTTTTTGCCGCGGCGATTGAGCCATCCGAAAAGCCCGCGAATCCCGGACGGTTGCGATTTTGCCGTGTCATCCACGCCTGAGTCGTCATGCAGAGATTTTTCGACACTGGTGGAAGCGGCTACGACTGCCTGTGTCTGCTGAAGTTTGCTGGGATCAATTTGCGGAGCCGGATCGTTTTCGGGAACCGGCGCGACACTTGGGATTGGTTCACGCCGCGGAATCGGAGCAACAATTGCGTTCGGCTCGCGCAATGGAAGGATGTCCGGATTGTCGGCCATGCTCGATTGCGACCGCGAAGGCAAACTTGCAAATTCGGCTTCGTCCGCTCCTTCCGGCCAGTTGTTGTACATCGAACGATATTCCAAAACTTTCCGGGAACGAGCCGCGTGTCGCCGGTTCAGTCGTTCCACCTGAATGGACGGCGCCCGGAACGAGTTGTAATCGGCTTGGGCGTGCCACAGGCTGCTCGGCGAACGATACGAACAGCCGGAAACGACTGCGATCGCGCAAACACAGCAAAGAATCGGAATTCGCCTCAAGTTGAGGCCTGAAACTGGACCTAGATTTTCCGAAGTGTTGTTCATGGTCGTTCGGTGATGAGTTCGTGCGGAGCCCAACTGTGGCTCAGTGCAAAGATCGTCCAGGGTGCAGCGGGATCTACTGCAAAACCAAGTGGCAGTTGCGAGAACGAGCGGATGGGTGCGATCGCGACGTTGTGGTTCCGCGTCCGCAGCGTGTTGAATCGTGACCTATCCTGAATGTGTCGCATTCCACGTGAGTTGGGCCTCGGACCACAACTTTGCAATTTGCAGTTTTCTTGCGCGCATTTTGTAGGCCGGAACAAGCTCCGCGCAGTTCCGGCAGTGTTGAGCCCAAATGCCGGAACGGCTCGGAGCTTGTTCCGGCCTACATGTCGATCCAATCGAACGTCTTAGATTTGTCCAAGCGGGATTACCGACTGTGTCGATTAACCCACGAGTCAGCGTTGTCATTCCAACTTACAACCGCGCCGAACAGACAACGCGCGCCTTGGAATCGGTGTGGAACCAAACGTTTTCCGACTACGAAATCGTCGTGGTCGACGATGGTTCCACCGACAACACCGCCGAGGTGTTGCAGCAATTCGAACCGCGAATCCGACTCATTCGCCAACCCAACGGCGGAGTCTCGAAAGCCCGGAATCACGGGGTGTCCGCGTCAAACGGGGAATTGATCGCCTTCTTGGACTCGGACGACGAGTGGTTGCCGAACAAACTTCAACAGCAGGTTGAGTTTCTGGACGCTCATCGAAGCATCGGATTTGTCGCCTGTCTCAATACCTACGATGTCGAGCATGGTTTTACATACGAGAACTCGTTCTCACGGGACGGCCTGCCTTCCGTCGTGACTCAGTTTCTCGATTTCCTGTTGGCTCCGTTTCCGCGAAATATGAGTCGATATGTCATGCGTCGCGAGGCACTCGTTAAGTGCGGCGGATTCGATGAAAGCATCCGCGGCGCGGAAGATTGGGAATTATGCCTACGACTGTTACAGAGCGGTTTTGCATTCGACTTCTTGGACGAAGCTTTGGTGGTCTATCAACCCGGCGAAGATTCGCTCAGCGCCGATCCGGAGATCATGATCCAGGGCGAGCAACTCATTAAGAGCCGATACCTCAGCCAATTGCAGCCACGGTGGAAACGTTGGTGGTATGGCTCGAAATTCAGTGCCCAGGCGTATTTCAGCGCGGCCTTGGGTTTTCGTGAACGACGCTCCACATCGCGCAGCGTGGCATGTTTGTTGAAATCGCTGTTCGCCAATCCGCTGGCTCCTCGTACGAATCGGCGACTTCTCACTTTGCTGAGTCTGTGCTGGTCGGATGGACGCAACGCGTTGACTCGCTGATTCATCCGGCGAATCGAGGCTGTAATGAGCCGTTTTGGCGCTGGCTTTTCGTGGGTGAGCCGTTGGCCGTAAGGCCTCGGGCACAGCTCGGTGCCCGGCCGCTTACGCGTCACGGCTCACAGCTCTGGGGCGCGGCCCTCAGGCCCGCGCTGCGCATCGGGTCGCCGCACCAAATTGAGATTCTCAATGCAAACGTGCTAACTTACCGCCGCCTCTCGAATCACAAGGAAAACGATGACCGGCCCCGACTTTGAAAAGACTGAATTGATTCCCGCGATCGCACAGGATGCGGACTCCGGCGACGTCCTCATGTTGGCCTATATGAACCGCGAATCGTACGCGGAAACGCTCCGAACCGGTCGCGTGTGCTACTTCAGCCGCAGCCGCGGTAAGCTGTGGCGAAAAGGCGAAGAGAGCGGAAACGTCCAGGAATTGAAGGCCATCTACTTCGACTGCGACGCGGATACGCTGCTGGTCAAAGTCAATCAAGTCGGCGGCGCGGCCTGTCACGAGGGATACCGCAGTTGCTTCTTTCGCCGCGTTGATCCTGTGAGCGGAGATGTCTCGGTGGAAGGCAATCAGGTCTTCGATCCAGCCGAGGTCTACAAGAAATAGTTAGGCAACTCGCATTTTGAAACATCCCGTAGCACGGGACCATTGTCCCGTGACCGCTTGAGACAATGGTCCCAAGCTACGGCCGATAAAAGGAACGCGTCCGTGAGTGACAATGTGTTGAAACTCGGTATCCCCGCTGGAAGTCTCCAAGATGCGACGGCCGAGTTGTTTCGTCGAGCCGGTTACAAGATCACGTTTTCCTCGCGATCGTATTATCCAACGATTGATGACGACGAAATTGAATGCCTGTTGATTCGCGCCCAGGAAATGGCGAGGTATGTCGAAGAAGGCATCTTGGACGCGGGGATCACCGGCCACGACTGGGTGCTGGAAACGCAGGCGGACGTTGTCGAAGTCTGCGAGTTGGTGTTTTCCAAGACGAGCCGACGACCCGTTCGCTGGGTGCTCTGCGTCCCGGAAGATTCGCCGGTGCAATCCGTCAAGGATCTCGAAGGCAAACGCATCGCCACCGAAGCGGTCGGATTGACTAAGAGCTATTTGGAAAAGCATGGGGTCAACGCAAAGGTCGAGTTCTCGTGGGGCGCGACGGAAGTCAAACCGCCGCAATTGGCCGACGCCATTGTCGAAGTCACCGAGACCGGGAGTTCTCTGCGAGCCAACAACTTGCGAATCGTCGATGTCGTGATCGAAAGCACGACTCGGTTCATCGCCAACAAGACTGCCTACGAAACCGAGTGGACGCGGGGAAAACTGGATAATATCGCCTTGATGTTGGAAGCCTGCTTGGCGGCGGAAGGCAAAGTCGGCTTGATGATGAATGCCCGTCGCGATGATCTCGAACAAGTGCTGGAGATCCTGCCGGCGTTGCAGACGCCGACGGTTTCATCCTTGTCCGACCCGGATTGGGTCGCCATCAACACGATTGTGGATGAGACAATCGTTCGCAAGACCGTTCCACAACTCAAAGCCGCGGGCGGACGAGGCATCGTGGAATACGCGATTACGAAGATCATCGACTGACGCGGTGATGTTCGATTTGCAGTGATGTTCAATTTGCAACCAACACGGAGTTGACCGATGTCGCAACAAAAGGCCGTGGAACTTGGCGTTGACCTGTCACCCCTGGAACCCGGTTACCTGAATCTCTGCATTCGATCGGGCAATCTGTTGATCACGTCCGGCCACACCAGCGATCAAAAGGGCGTGCTCGGCAAGGACGTCACCGTCGAGCAGGGATACGCGGCGGCCAAGGATTGTGCCAAGAAAATCCTGCGGTCCGTCCACAATTGCCACGGATCGCTTGACGGCCTGCGAGTCATCAAGCTGCTCGGTTGCGTGTATTCGGCCGGCGATTTCACCGACCAGCATCTCGTGATCAACGGAGCGTCCGACTTGCTGCACGAAATTTACGGGAAGGACGGCGACGGCTATCACGCTCGCAGCGCGCTGGGCTTCGCCGCGCTGCCGACCGGCGCAGCCGTGGAGGTGGAAGCGATATTCGAGATCAAAGACGTGTAAGGCGAGCACTTACTTTAGATTGCGCTCCTGTAACCAGGGTCGCCAGACCGTGGGTTTTCGGTGGCATCCCACCGTCTGGCGACGCTGGCTACGGTAAAGTAAGTGCCATTGGGCGTTAGAAGCTATCCGAAAACGTCAAGTTGTTGTAAACTGAGGCTCCGCAACAACTTTCCTCACTCCAAGGA